>CAYNYM010000135.1:0-7578 GCA_964401325.1 uncultured Desulfobacteraceae bacterium
TCTGTTTCAAAGTTATGCATGATCCGCTTTCCCTCTCCTTGCTGGTTTTCATCCTGCAATGGCTCGTTTCTGAAACCGGGAACCCGCTGCAAAGCACTGGGACTGAACCGCCCGAAGGGTGCGAAGAATTGAAAACCCTCTCATACCCGGAGTTCAATTCCGGATGGGTACTCGCTAGGTTCGGCCGATGGGACCGTCATACCCCCGGAGCCAATCAATAAATTCGACCAGGTTTCTTACCATGTACTCATGATAGGCCTTCCCTTTTTCCGGGGACGCCCTAGAGGAATCCGAATAGGAACCGTTCGGTGTGAAGGCCTTCTGTTCCCTGCTGTTCCAGAAGATCTCGATGCTGTCGCCGCCCCCTCCAAGCAGATCCTCGTGAACAAAAGGGGAGAAGATGGGTTTCAGGTCGATCTGCTCTTTTGTCAGCTTTTCCGGCTTGATCAGGTGGGGATGTTTGTACCAGACATGGGAGATTTCCAGTTCACCTGCATGGTGCTCGACGGCGTCCTTGATGTGAGCGATCCCTTTGGCCAGGAACATGGGGTCCACAAGGGCCAGCATCACCTCCGGGAGTTCGTCCTGGTGCAGTGTCTTGCAGGCCGTCTTGAGGGCGGGAAGATTGGCCCCCTTGTGACCGTTGATGACAATGAATTTTCTGAAGCCGTTTCGGGCCAGGCTGCGAACGATATCCTTGATCACGGCCTCCAGTGTGGCGGGTGAAAGCGCAATGGTACCCGGAAATTCGAGGTGATGGGAGGAGTCCCCGAACCACAAGGGCGGGGTGATCAGGACTCCGCATTCTTTTGCCGTATCCTCGGCCAGGGCGATGGCGGCATAGCTGTCCACTCCCAAGGGCCCTGCAGGACCGTGCTCTTCCGTGCTGCCCACCGGACAGATGACGATGTCGTCCGTTTTCAGGTAATCGGCAACGTCTTCCCATGTGAGTTCCTGGAGCCAGTTGGATCTAAGTTGATTCATTGTAAATGGACCTCCGTATCCAGTTTGAGTGGTGTCTACCGGGGCGTCCGCCTGTCTTTCACCGGACGCGAAGTGCACCTATTCTTAAATGCGATGACCGTTAAGGGAACAAAATGGGGCTATCTTATATGTGGGAAATAAAAGTTTGAAATGGCCAAAATTAAAGGATCCTCTTACCCCCGCACATGCAAATCATGTGATCGAAGCGACAAAGATAAGACATGCAGCTTACCCATCCTCTTATCATAATGCAAGCGCAAGCCCCCCTGATCCACCAACTGTGCATCATCTGTCCCGCGTGTCAAAGGATGGCCTTCCAGCCTGAGGCGGGTAAACTCTTCGGAGGTTTACCCGTCTTGATGAATATCTCGTCGATCTCATCAAAGAGCACCGGTCGATCGGTCACGTGAAAGGCTTTTCTCTGAGGCTCAGTGCATCCCAACTTGCCTTGAGATTCGGATTGGGCCACAGCACGTTTTCTTGTATCGTGTGAGCAAAAAAACATCTTTCAAACGATGGGTTTGAGGCGCCAGGTGCTGCCGTCTCGGGTAAGGTGGACACATCTGAAGCCCGGGGGATTGCGGGTGAGAATGTCCCGTAGAGCATCAAGTATCGTCATTTTTTTTTAACCCCGCTACCCACGAGGCCCTGAGGGTTGGCAGAAGATTGGGCGCGGGCACCTTGATCGGGGGCCCTGGATCGGATTGCAGATACCGGTGAGGTCGGGACAAAGATCCGGTTGCATATGTCGGGGAAGCGAGGCGCGGTCCAATACGGCAAAAGGGAGATTATTCGGATTGCTTTTGCTGAAAGGCCATCAGGGCCTCTTCACGGGTGTCGTAGGTGCCGAGGATCTGGTCAAGACGGATAATCTGGAAAAGAGAGCGGATCTGCTCGGATAAACCAGCGATTTTGAGATCCCCTCTCCTGGCTTTCAGCTTTCGCATGCAGGATAGAAGCGCGCCGCAACCGCTGCTGTCGATAAATCGCATGCCGCCCATGTCAAAGACCACCTGGGCCTTGGACTCCAGGACGGAGGAAATATGCTGTTTGAATTCCTGGCTGTTGTTTGCGTCCAGGACATTCTCTTGCGGCGTGACGACAACCACCGGTCCGATCTCTTCCATCTCGAATTTCATTGGCGAGTCTCCTGCTCAGTTTCTTTCACGATTCTTGACAAGGCAGATGGAACTCCTGCCCTCGCGGTCAGTGGAATAGGTGACATTGTCCACATAGGATTGTATGACAAACAGTCCGTAGCCATTTTCATTGAGATCTTCTACCGGTGGCGGTTGAGCGGATTTGGGGGGCTCAAAGACCCTGCCCCAGTGGTTGAAGCAGAGGACAATCCGGTCGACAAAGGCCTCGGCAACGATGTTGATCTTGCCGGTTTTCCGACCCTCGTAGGCGTGTTTCATAATGTTTGTCGCCGCCTCATTTGCCGCGAGACCCAGTTGCCAGGTCTTATCCATGTCAAAGGGAGGATGAATGTTCCTCTGACAGAGATCCTGGACGAAGTCCCTTAGCTTGGCCAGTTGTTCCGTATTGCTGGGAATCTCCAGCTCAAGGTGCAATAGGGGCGTCAAATTGCTTTCTGCCCGGATCTTAACCGCCACACAGGTCAGATCATCGGCAAAGTTTTCCGTTTCGGAAAAGGCCGTGACGGCCTTGCGCACCTCAGCGATTAATGCGTCGGGTTCCAGGCCAGCGTTAGAAGCAATGCACGCCATAAGGCGATTTTCTCCAAAAAATTCTCCGTCCCTGTTTCGGGCCTCGGTAATGCCGTCTGAGTAAAAGAACAAGATATCGCCGGCCTCCAGGGGAAAGGACAGGGGACCATAGGTCTCTTCCTCGCTGAATCCCAGCGGCATGTTGTAGCCCTTGAGGGTATTGCAATCCTGCCTGGCCTGGTGATAATGAATCGTTCGGGTATGCCCGCAATCGATCAACTCACCGCGGCGTCCTACCAAGTCGAATCTGACATAGCACAGGGTTGCAAAGGATTCCAATTCGATCAATTCCCTGACCATTCGCCTGTGCACTTCGGTGACGATTTCGGCCGGTTGGGGAAAGGTCTTGGCGGCCGGGATCAGGTCGCTCAGGGCCTTGACAAAATGGCCCTTTATGGCCGCTCCCAGGAGGGCCGCAGGGACACCTTTTCCCATGACGTCTCCGATCAGGACATCCATGCACTGGTCCGACTGGCGAAAAAAATCATAAAAGTCACCGTCAATGCGTTGTGAGGGAATGGTCATGGCGGAAACACCGAGCCCGGGGACATTTTGGGGCGGAATTCCCAACAGCAGGGTTTGCTGAATCTTGGACCCGATTTCCACCTCCACTTCCCGGGCCCGATCCAGGGCTTCCTGGTTCTGTTTGTTTTCGATGGTCTTGACGAGTTGCTCGGCGATAACATTGATCAACGTGCTTTCTTCCCGGGTGAACGGTTCTTTTTGAATCTTCTCTTTTCCGTCTTCCAGGTAATAGACGTCGATCTGCCCGACTTCACGGCCGTTGGCCAGGATGGGGCGGTCCAGTTTCCTCTCGCTTTCCCTGAATGGGTCTGAAGTGAAGGCCCGCCCATCAAAGAGGATTCGGGCGCAGGTCCTCTCGGGATTTTCCATGGCAGGCGGGATGCGCTCAACAACACCACGAAGGAGGTCATCCAGGGAGGTGTCCGGCATGTCCTGAAGCCTGGAGATGCCGTAAAGGCAATAGAGTTGCTTTAGCCTCGAATCGAGGTCATGGGTCCTTTCTTTCAGCTCGGTCTCCGCCTGTTTGCGGGAGGTGATGTCCCGGACCGTTCCCACGGCACGCCATTGCCCACGAACTTGCACCGAGGAGATGGAAAGTTCCACGGGAAAGGGGCTTCCATCTTTTTTCAGGGCCAACAATTCGCGGGTTTTCCCTATGGTCTGCCCCCGACCGGTCTCTTTCCAGGCATCGAATCCGCGCTGAATCAAGTCGGCCGATTCGGAAGGCGCCATGAGCGTGTGCACGTCCTTTCCGATGGCATCCTCTTCACTGTACCCGAACATGGCTTCAGCCGATCGGTTCCAGTCGGATATACGGCCTTCGTTATCTATGGAGATGACGGCATCCTGGACGGAGGCGGCCATGTTCCGAAATCTTTCTTCGCTGATTTGAAGCGCTTCTTCCGCCCAGTTGCGTTCTTGGATCTCTTCGTTGAGTTTTTGGTTGACCACGGCCAGTTCCCGGGTGCGTTCCTCAACTTTTTTTTCCAGTTCGGCATGCGCCATTCTCAAGCCGGCTTCCGCGCGTTTGGCCTTGTGATGGAGCAGGGCGTTTTCTATGGCCATTGCAGCCGGCGCGCTCAATGCGGCAAGAATCGAGAGATCCTTTTTCTTGAAACCCTGGGGGACATTGCTGGAATGCACATAGATCGCGCCCCGCATCTCCCCGTGGCTGACTAGGGGCGCACACATGACGGACCTGATCCTTCGGACCTCTATGCTTTCAGAAGCCACGACGTGTTCTTCCCGGTTGGTATCGGAAATCATAACGGCCTTGCCTTGACGCATGACCCTTTCGACGATGCTTCGGCTGTAGTTCCCGGCCGGGGGTTTCCTTTTGTCCCTCGTCCGGGAGAAGATTTCTTTCAGTTCTCCGGATGCCTGGTCCTGCAACAAGATGAGGCCCATATCGATCCGACTGAAATGGGAAAAAAGGGCATTCATGATTTTTTCGCAAAGTTCGCGTAAGTCCAGCGTCTTCAGCAGGGCGGCTGATATCTCATAAATCAGCTCTAGATTTTTTCTCTCCGTAATCGCCGTCTGTTCATGGGGGTCCCCGGTTTTCGTATCTTCTTTTGGGAGAGAGGGAGCAATCTCAAGCCGGTTGACTGTCTCAGCGGTGGAGGTCGCCTGCCCAAGGATGAATAAAATATTGCCCATGGCAATGGACAGACCCCTGTGCAGTTCAAAGGCCTCGAAGGAGGGGATGGCTTTCCCGTTAATCAGAGTTCCGTTCTGACTTTTCATGTCCTCAATAAAGGGCTTGTCTCCCTTGAGGATGATTTTGGCGTGTTTTCTGGAAACCGACGCGTCATCGATCTGAATGTCATTGCCAAGATCCCTGCCGATCGAAGTTATCGGGTCTTTCAGATCAAAGGCATGGCCTTGCATAGGCCCCTTTATCATGTAAAGCCTGGTCATGTTGCCCTCTGGGTGGTGGTCCGCGTAGGGCCTGTGGTTATATGCAGGCACTTTCCCTGCTTACAGAGGCCCTTATCTACAGATCTATCGGCACAAAGGCGAAAAAACTTTTCAAAATCGCCCTCATTTAAATTTTTTAAAGGATGATCTCAGCAAATGAGACCGCGTTTTTTATCCGCATGTCTTGTCGCGCGGTGGTTTGACCTTAGGGCCCGCTTGAATCCCGGGACCCACAGTTTACCCCGGTCTTTTGAAATAATGCAAATTTCGTTCCGCTTTTCAGTGTCTTTGCCGGATCATGGCCTTAACAGGTCGACACTCTTCTCTTCCCCGCACACGGGGCTTTTTATAAGGGTTGGGAATAAGGGGGCCCATGATTCTACCTGGGGTTTATAATGGATCAGAGGTCACCCTTTGTGCGCCCAATGCCTCACTCCGGCAGATTCTCTGTTTGCAATTTATGGTCACCGTAGTATATTAAATCTTACGCCTTTTCGAATCGGAAATCGGAGTAACATAAAAATGACCAAATGCCTTGTTACCGGAGGAGCCGGTTTTATCGGGTCCCATCTTGTTGAAGCCTGTCTTGAAAAAGGGTTTAAAGTCCTCGTCATTGATGACCTTTCCACGGGAAAAAAAGAAAACCTCCCCCTTGACCATCCCCACCTGGAATTTAGACGGGGCGATATCAGGGACCGGACCCTGCTCGGGGATATACGGGACTCGCATCCCGATATCACTTACATTTTCCACCTTGCGGCGATTGCCTCCGTTATAAGGTCCATGGAAGAGCCTATCTTTACCCATGAAGTGAATTACCTGAGTACTCTTTTCCTGCTGGAAAATTTCAGGGATAGAGGTATAAAGAAGTTCGTCTATGCAGGTTCGGCCGCGGTTTACGGGGATACCGCCGTCATGCCTCTGAAGGAGGAGTATCTTCCAAGGCCCCAAAGTCCCTATGGGGCGGACAAGCTGTCAGGCGAATATCTTTTAAAGATATATAACGACGGGTTCGATATCCCCACCGTGGCTTGCCGGTTCTTCAATGTCTTTGGTGAGAGACAGGATCCCTCATCACCCTATTCGGGGGTGATTTCCATTTTTTTTGACAAGGCTTTCGCCAAAAAGAAGGGCCGTGATGCCTCCGTTACCATTTTCGGAGATGGAAAACAGACAAGGGATTTCGTGTATGTGAAGGATATCGTATCCGCACTCATTTATGTTGCCCTGAATGAGGATATAAGAGGAGACGTCTTCAACATCGGATACGGCGAGAGAATAACCATCCTGGATCTGGCAGAGCAAATCGGTGAACTGCTGGAGCTTGATTTGCAGCCCCTTTTTGAAAAACCCCGGGAAGGGGAGGTGAGGGACTCCCAGGCAGACATCCGAAAACTCCTGGACGCAGGCTTTGTGTTTTCCTACGATTTCGATAGGGGCATGGAAAGGCTGGCCCAATGGCTTGATCGGCAAGGGGTAGCGTAAGCCTCGCCTTCCAGTGCTCGGGTTATCCCAGACAAATCTTCATGGCGCCCCTTCGGGGCCGGGGTCCGGATCCTTTCAATTAAGAAAATACATGTCTTTTATTTTGAATCTACGGTATAGACCCTATTGACCGGGCGGATGTCTCTTCGTAAACTCATAGAAGTAATAACGTCGCCTGCAGTATTGAATAGGCGTGAGCCTTGCTTTTAAACAACCAGCCGGAACCGAGCTAGAGGGACGTCAAAAAGCACTTTGATGCCAACCCGTTTTTTTTCAAACAGATCAACTTTAAAAAAGTTATGTGCCTGAGTTCTTTGGTCAATGTCCAAATGATATCAATGCATTCAATAACGCCATGTCGTTTGGTCCGGCCAGGCGTCATGGGGTGATCGTTGGGCAATAACCGAATAAGAGTGAATCGCATTCCAACAAATCCTAAAAAATGAAAGGGAGGAATCATGATGGGAAAGACGTTTCTAAAGGTATTGTTCGTCCTAATGGCGAGTGCCCTGGTGTTCGGTTGTGCGGCTCAGCAGCCTAGGACGGTATTCAAGGCGCATGATCTCAATTCCATGGTGCGATCCGGTGACTACGTTCAAAAGGTGGACAATTTCATGGCGATTATCGATGGCTCCGGGTCCATGTCAAGCGCCGATTTGAGGTCCGCGAAGGATACCGCAAGCCGTATGAACCAGACCATTCCTGACCTGAAACTCAAGGCCGGGATCCGAAGGTTCGGGCTCGGCGACTATGGCAACACCAGTCGTACGGCCCTGCTTTACGGGGTCACGTCTTATACCAAGGAGGGCTTCGAAGGGGGTCTTCGAATGCTGCGGCATGGCAATGGAGACAGCCCCTTGGGCATGGCCATTGATGCTGCATCCCACCCATCATAGATCCGACAGTTGGCACACAACCGCGGGGATCAACATCA
>CAYNYM010000136.1:0-7567 GCA_964401325.1 uncultured Desulfobacteraceae bacterium
AGACAATAATACGCTTATCGACAGATATCTCCTTGGTGAGCCCGGGGTGTCGTATTTCATCCAAGACGGGGGTTGTAACGTCTTGTTCGATGTCGGGTACTCGGATGCGTTCATCACCAATGCACGCAGGCTCTCTATCGATTTGCTCGATGTGGATTTTGTGGTGCTCTCGCACGGTCATTTGGATCACACCTGGGGACTGATCCCCTTGATTCGGCTTCACACGGAAGCGCGCATAGAGAATCCTCCCGCCAGGAAGCCCACGCTCGTGACACATCCGTTGACGTTGTCTCCCAAAAAGGAAGGCGACTTGCCGCAAATCGGTTCCCTGCTCTCGGACGGCATGCTGCCCGGTTATTTCCGTCTCGAATTGAGCAGGGGGCCGGTGCAATTGACCGAACGGCTGTTGTTTCTGGGGGAGATTGAGAGGATGAATGCCTTTGAGGCCGTCAAACCCATGGGCAGAATTTTGGAAAGCGGGATTGAAAAGGATGACTTTCTGATCGATGACTCCGCCCTGGTCTACACGTCGCCGGAGGGTTTGGTCATCATCACGGGGTGTTCTCATGCCGGGATCTGCAACATCGTGGAGTATGCGAGAAAGGTCTGTGGGGATGACCGGGTGGTAGACATCATAGGCGGCTTTCATCTATTGGACCCCCCTGCGGAGCAGCTGAAGGGAACCCTGGCCTACATGAAATCTCTCCGCCCCGGTTCGGTGCATGCATGCCATTGCACGGATTTGCGTTCCAAGATCGCTTTGTCGAGGGTGGTCGATCTCTGGGAAGTGGGCGTGGGCCTGACACTCGAATTTTAGGCTTAGAAGCCATGTCGCCCGAGGCCGGCAAGGAACGGGAGAACACCGGGACGGGAAAAAGAGGTGCCTTGCAGTGCCGGGGGCATCATCGGAAAGATCCGGTGTCTCCAAGAAAAAGAATTTCACGGAAAGGGAAGAACGGTATGGTAAGAAGCGAAGGCGACAGATTGGCGCGTGTTGTTGTTTGCAGCCCGAGATATGAATATGGCCGCGCCAGTGACCTCGAAAAGCACAACATAGGTCGACTCGGCGCTCCGGAAGCAGCCGTTCGGCAGCATGACAAACTCACCTCCCGGATTCACACCTTTGGGGCAGAAGTCATAAATATCCCTGAACTTGCCGATCACCCAAATTCCGTTTTCACACGCGATACGGCCCTGTGCACACCGCAGGGCTATATCAGACTCCGCCTCGGTCTGGAAACCCGTCAGGGGGAAGACGAATGGATGGCCCAAACCTTAGATGCCCTCGAAGAACCCCTTGTCGGAGAAATCACGGCCCCCGCGACGGCTGAAGGCGGGGATGTGGTGCTGGCCGGAAAGGTCGCCTTTGTTGCGCGTTCCACTCGGACCAACGAAGAAGGGATAAGACAACTTTCCCATTTTTTGACCGGCATGGACTATGAGATAAGAGTCGTGCACCTGCCCGATACCACCCTGCATTTGGACAAGGCCCTGATGACCCTTGGTCCAAACCGGCTGATTTACTGCCGTGAGCTGATCCCAGCAGAAATTCTCAAGGGCTTTGAGGCCCTTGAAATATCCTGCAGGGCAGGCGCCACCGCGAACCTGATCTGTCTGGGTGACCATGAGGTGATTGTCAACGGCTCGAACCGGGCCGTTATCGAACGCCTCGAAGCGGAGGCCTACGTTGTCCATGACCTTGATCTAAGTGAGTTTGCAAAAGGCATGGGGGGGCCGAACTGTCTCATTATGCCCGTTGCTCGCAATTTTTGAAAACGGACGGAAAGCATCAGCGCATGCCCCTGCATGATGGGAAACTCTGGAGGGAAATAAAATGAAGGTATTTGGCCCTGTTCCGTCGAGACGCCTGGGAAAAAGCATTGGAATCAACAATATTCCTCCGAAAAAATGTACCTATTCCTGTATTTACTGCCAATTAGGCAGATCTCCAAAAATGGTCGCACGCCGACAAGGCTTTTATCCACCCAAAGAACTCTTGGTGGAGGTCAAGGAAAAAATAAAAAACGCCGCAGCAAAGAATGAGACCATCGACTATTTGACAATTGTGCCTGACGGAGAGCCGACCTTGGATCAATATTTGGGGGAATTGCTGGATCTGCTCAAACCTCTGCACATAAAAACGGCCGTCATCACCAATTCGACCCTGATGGATCTGCCCGAGGTCAGGGGGGACTTGTTACGGGCGGATTGGATTTCGGTCAAGGTCGACGCGGTAAGGGAAAGTGTGTGGAGAAAGATCAACCGGCCGCATCGCATGATTCGATTAGGCGCCCTGTTAGAGGGCATTGGGGAATTTTCGAAAGACTTCAAGGGGCAATTGACGACGGAAACCATGCTTGTAAAAGACGTGAATGACGATACACAGAGTATAGAAGATACGGCGAGCTTTATTAAGACAATCCATCCCTCCGTCTCCTACCTCAGCATCCCAACGAGGCCACCGGCCGAGAAATGGGCCGTTGCGCCCCATGAATCGACGATAAATCAAGCCTATCAGATCTTTGCCGACAGGCTATTGCACGTTGAATACCTGATAGGATATGAAGGGAACCAGTTTGCGTGCACCGGGAATATCGAAGAGGATATTTTGAGTATCACATCCGTTCACCCCATGAGGGAAGATGCGGTCAAGGCCTATCTGGAAAAGGCAAACGGCGAATTCTCTACGATAGAAAAACTGATAAAGGAGAAAAAACTCATTATCTCAGAATATAATAAAAACCGTTTCTATTCAAGAAAACTCACGATGACTTAATCCCTTTTTCTTTATCATAACAAAAAGAAAAGCCTTTTCAGGCCTTTCCGGTGCCCCCCGATCGCGGGGTTCCGTCAAGCACTTCCCGGACCCTTTGTAACATGTCTTTGTACTTATAGGGCTTGTGAATGAACCCTGCCGCCCCTGCCCTCAGGGTTTTCCGGACCTTTTTGTCGTCCGAATAGCCGCTCGCAATAATAACCTTGACTTCGGCGTCCAGCTTCAGGAGTTCCTCCAGACACTTATGCCCCCCTATGCCGGGCATATTCAAGTCGAGGACGACCAAATCAATAGGGCCTTCCTGCGTGAAGATCTTGATGGCCTCTTCGCCGCGTTCGGCCGTGAGGGTGTCATAACCAAAGCGGTCCAGCATGTCTTTGACCACCTCAAGAATCGTGACCTCATCGTCAACCAGCAGGATCCTCTCATTGCCCCCGGCCGCGTGATGGTCCAGCGTCTGTTTTTCCATGCCCTGAGCCGCAACGGCCTGAAGCACGGGAAAATAGGTGTCAAAGCCCGTTCCATCACCCGGTTGACTTGAACAAGAGATATAACCGCCATGGCTCTTTACGATGCCGTACACCATGGCAAGGCCGAGGCCTGTTCCTTTGCCGGCCTCCTTGGTCGTGAAGAAGGGTTCGAAAATGTGTTCCATCACCCGGGGGTCCATGCCGCAGCCGGTATCCGTGATGCTCATCTGAACATATTCACCTGCCACGGCCCCCACGTGGGTCATGCAATAGGTCTCGTCAAGACAGGTGTTTTTTGTCTCCAGGATCAGTCTTCCCCCGTCGGGCATGGCATCCCGCGCATTGATTCCCATATTCATGATGATCTGTTCGATCTGAACGGCATCGGCATTGATTTTTTTGAGGTTTTCGTCAAGTCTCAGTTCAATGGAGATCATTTTCGGAATCGTTCGCTCGAGCATCTTGCAGGCCATTATTACGGAACGATTCAGATCCGTTTGCCTGAACTCACTCTGCACCTTACGGCTGAAGATCAGGAGTTGTTTGGTCAGTTGTGAGGCCTTGTGGGAGGACCGTTCAATCGCCTCAAGTTTGGAAAAATCAGGATCGTCGGGCTTCTTGTCCATCATGAGGATCTGGGTGTACCCGGAAATGGCCTGCAAAATATTGTTGAAGTCGTGGGCAATGCCACCGGCCAGAGTCCCTATGGCCTCCATTTTGTGGACATGGAGCAGTTGGGCCTCCAAACCTTTTTTTTCGGAGATATCACGAAGCGTCACAAGAACCCCGGAGAGTTTTCCCTGATGATCGTCTACACGGGAAGCGCTGATGCTGACATCGAGAAGACGGCCGTCTTTTCTCTGTCTCTTGGTCTCGAGGCCTTGGTAGGACGTGCCTTTCTCAATCAATGCCCGCACCATGGCAGCGGTCTTTTTCTGTTCACTTTCAGGGACCATGGGGATGGTTTTCCCCCGGGCCTCTTCCAGGGTCCACCCGAAAAGGCGTGTAAAGGCCGGATTCAAATAACGGGCGATTCCCTTGAGATCAAAGAGGGCGATGGCATCGGCGGAAGAGTCCAGAAAGGAACGGTAGAGCGCTTCTTTCTTTTTGGCTTTTTCGTAAAGGATCTGGTATCTTTTTTTGTCCTCTTTCGGCGTCTCTTCGGCCCGCGCCAAAAGCCCAACCCTCTGCTTTAGTTCTTCATCGTTAGGTTTAACCGTCATGTTTTTTTAAATCCTCCTCAACCCGGGATGAACCCTGCAAGATACGATGACTCCGGCAACCGGTTGCACGAGTTGCTTTTCGTTCCAAATCGACGGATCAATGAACGACTGCGCCGCAGAGCAGCGGGGTATCCACAAAGGCGTGGGTTGTGCCGTCAGACCCTTATCCGTCGGATGACATCCCACGGCCGACCGCCACAATTTTACCAGAAAAAATCTATCTTCTTAAACCCTGAAATGATATAAATATATAGTTAAAAACCAATCACCTTGTACGGCAGCGAAGAATTCCGGAACTTGACCACTAACTATTCGAACTACCGAAATGTCTTGGATGTCAAGGCCCCCGGACGGGCCCTTTATACGACTTACCTCGGGGGGATTCCGCCGCATGCGGTGCCATCTTGCCCCTTGTGCATTCTCCGGCTTCGGACCGGAACCCTCAAGTGCAATCGTTCCAACAAGAGCGTCAACCTAACGTTTTTTGAAAAGTGAAGCAAGATAATGCGGAGGAAAATTATAAGGGAGGTGACCCATGGGAAGGAAAATCCTGGTGGCCTTTGATGATTCTGAAAACGCCATGCGCGCCGTGGAATATGTGGCACGGGTATTCTCCGGGGATCATGAAATTACCCTTTTCAATGTGATTCCCGATACGGCGACTATTTGTGACATGAACAGTCCCGAACTGACACCCCATTTCCTGGCGCAGCAGCAGAATTTTTGCGTTCTCGAGGAGAAAAAGAGGGAACTGGTGAAGGAAGCCCTGGAAAAAGCAAAGACGATTTTGTTGAATGAACGGTTCGGGGAAGGCAAAATCAGGGTCAAGGCCGTGCCGAAGAAGAAAGGCATTGCACGGGACATCGTCAACGAGGCGAAAACAGGCTATGACACCATCGTGCTGGGAAGACGAGGACTTACAGGCATTGAGGAGTTTCTCCTCGGCAGTATTTCGCAAAAGGTCTTCAACCTCGCGAAGGATTTTTCCGTCCTCCTGGTGAACTAGCAACCTCATCGAATCGGCCTGCTGAGTGCCGGTCCTTTTTGAGAATTTTGCCCCTTGTGGTGATCACCTGTTCCAGGTAAGGGATGTCTCTTTCGGCCGCCTCCATGCCTTTTCGGACGATCATGGGCAACGCCGAGCAGCAGGGCACTTCCATTTCCAGGACGGTGACGTTTCTGATGTCTGCCATCCGGAAGATCTCGGTAAATTTTTCCACATAGGCCTGGACATCATCAAACTTGGGACAACCCATCATCACGACCTTTCCTCGCAGAAAGGCCTGATGGAAATCGGGATAGGCCACGGGCACACAGTCCGCTGTGACCAACAGGTCGGCGTTTTTCAAAAAGGGGGCCGTGGGCGGGACCAGACTGATTTGAACCGGCCAATGGGTAAGGGCCGAGCCGGTGCTCTGGTGCGTGGCGGGCTCATTGGCCGACCGGCAGGCCCCTGCGGGGGCAAAGGTCTCGATCCGGGTCGACGGGCATCCGCAGGCAAGGGTGTTGAGCTCAGGAGTTGCCCGGGGCTCCTTTGTGTGCAGGTGCTCTTCCACCGCCTCCTCGTCAAACTCATCGGCTGTCCGTTCCACAATGTGCAGGGCCCCTTGCGGGCACTCCCCGATGCAGGCACCGAGGCCGTCACAGAATTTGTCCGACAGCACTCTTGCCTTCCCTTCCACAATTTCGATCGCTCCTTCGGCACAGGAAAGGACACAGGCCCCACACCCATCACAGAGTTCTTTGTCGATTTCGATGATTTTTCGTATGATCTTCATGGTTTGTCTCCGCTTTTTTCATGTCCCCGGTGGTGATCCCTGAACGGGCCATTCAAACCCCTCCATGCGCCGGGAAACAAAATGGGTCCCCCTGGATGCATTCATGGGCAGAAAAGGTCTATTTCCTGGAAGAATTCTTTCGTGATGTCTGCCCAAGGATCTCTTCAGCCAGCCTTCGACCGGTTGCGGTGAAAAAGGCGCTCTCTATCATCTCAGCCGGGGTAGAGTGACCCTTGACGCCCTGCTTCAGCTCATCCTCCAGTTTGGCAAGCCTGTCGGCGTCATGGACGCATTGGGCCTCCAGACCCCTTTGCACGCCCGGCAAGTCATGGGCCTCGAGGATTTGGGAGACGTCTTCGATCAGGGTTTGGGCCGCACCGATTTGCGAGAGGATCTCCTGTGCCGCGGCAGGGCCCTCCTTTCCGTCCTCAAGGTCGCCCCCGCTGAGACCGCTGAGATAGGCGGCGATAAGAATTACGGCAAGGTTTGCGCCCTCTTCCGCTCCGACCCTTTCGGCGTATCGGGCCCTTCGGATGGCCCGACCGATGGCCTTGAAGTTCCGCTTGAGACGGCGTTTGACCTCGATGGCCACCCGGTCCTTGAGAAGGCCCTCCTTCTGGGCGATCAATTCCGGGGGCAGATTTCCGATGCATTGTTCCGCATACTTGCAATAAGAGGCACAGCCGAAGTCCAGCGAGGGGTTCAGGAAACGATGATTGCATTTCTTGCAGCGGCGGGTGGTATCGTCCTTGAAGAACTCCACCGCGTTTCCGCATTTTGGACACCTTGCCTCAAAAATGGCATCCGGTTTCCAATATCGACTGTCTTGTCCCGGGCATTTCATGATGGGTTTTTCTCCCGATTCATTGGTGTTGGGTTAAAGGGGTGGCCTCTATCTTGTTCATATGGGAAGAAAGACAGGGTCTCCCTGAAAAATGACATTGCCCAAGGCCAAAAGGGCGTTTCTTCGATTGCCTTTAGCGTCATGATAGAAAAAAACACCGGGCAAGGCCTTGACTTGAGTCAAAAAAAAGCATTTTTTGAACTATTATCCGTTTTTTTTCCTGTACAGCCGCAGGCTGTTGGAAACGACCGTAACGCTGCTCATGGCCATGGCAAAGGCGGCGAGAATGGGATGGAGCTGCCTCAGGAAGTGGGGGAGGAATTCAAAGGGATAGAGAACGCCTGCAGCGATCGGGATGAGGATGATGTTGTAAAAAAAGGCCCAGAAGAGATTCTGGCGAATGGTTTTCATGGTGGCCTTACTCAGGTGGATGGCCCGGGAAATGCCTTTCAGGTCTCCACTGGCCAAAATGATGT
>CAYNYM010000137.1:0-7546 GCA_964401325.1 uncultured Desulfobacteraceae bacterium
AAAGGATTAATAACACCACAATTATTCATAACAAGCTTTTTCTGTTTTTTATAAACCCCGGCAAAAACGAAGTCAGAAAGGGTAGCAACAGGCATCATCAACCCGTCAAGAGGCGGTTTTGAACATATGACCAAGGGCTTCACCCTGAAGGTCCCCGGCGGGAGATACAAAGAGAACCCGTTTATTTGCTATGTCCCTGCGGAGAAAGCGGACAGCATTCTTTCCGCGGTGAAAAAGAGATATCCATACGTCGTGTTCTTTGACCCTACCGTGGAAGAACAAGTCCAGGGAGATAAGGATCCGGATAAAGAACCGGACAAGGAGCCCGACAAGGCCCCCGAGAAGGATGAATTCTTTGCAGCCTGTTCGGCGACAAAGATCGACGAAGACACTTGGAAAGTCACTTTGCCCGACGGCAAGGAGTTACAGATCGACGGTGTGTCCCATCACAAGCAGGCCAAGCAGGTGGCTTATGAAAAAACTTATGGGGAAATCGAGTCGAGCGAAAATTAAAGGTTTGAAGGTTTTTACGGTTTCGGGTTCGCCCGGATAAAGACGACGGGAGTAGACATCGATGAAAAATACGATCACAAATGCGGCTGAAATCACGGTCCTGTCCGTCATTGACGCTACCGATAAAACCGGCGGTGGCCTGGTTTCCGTAGGCGCAACGGTTGTGCAGGCGCCTAAAGGGGCGCCGAATAAAATTTTGAAGGTCGGGGCGAGCAACTGGCAGGATATCCTCGGTAAGCCCTACCCCAAGAAAGAGGGCGGGGCGAAGATGGAAGGGTTGAGGCATGTGGCGGACGCCCTAATCGATTGCGATTATGTGAATGTGGTCAGAGTGCTTGCCGCTGACGCCCTTTTCCCGTCTATCAGCATGGATGACGCTGGATTGATTACGGAGACCACTCATGCCTATGGAACGGAGCTTTCCTGCGGCGAGGGAGTCGTTTTGATCGTCTATCCGATCGACGGGGACCCGAGCACCAACCGAACGGTGATGATCGACAACGTTGATGACGACAAGAGTCGCTTTGACCTCACCTTTACGGATCTGGACGAAAACGGGGTGGCGTACACCCTGGAAAAGTACACGGTAGGAATTTCCCCTGACGATGTGGACGATATGGGGCTTCCCGCGTTCATTGAGACCGTACTCGAGAACAACAGTGACCGGTTCCGGTGTGATTTCGATACATCCGCTCTCTGGGCGACTCTTAAAACCGCAGTCGCCACAGGCTTTACCGAGGCTCAGGCCTTCACCGGCGGCACCAACGGCGGAGAGCCCGTGTCTGAGGACTGGACTGCTGCTTGGGACCTCTTCCGGAACGAGTCTTATGCCGCAGACCTCATGTTTGCGGCCGGGAATCCGGATACCGATGTCCTGGCAAACTGCATGGATATCGCGGAACTTCGTCATAACTTTTTCATTTTCGATGCTTCTCCCGCGATAAAACACGATGCGGCGATTACGTGGCTTGAAACAGCGGGGATGGAATCCCGGCTTGCAGCTTGCTATCACGCCCCGTTTTCGGCCTCGGACAAGTATTATGGCGGCAAAACGGTCTGGGGTGTCTCCGGCGAGATGGCCTCAGCCTTCGCCCGGGGGAACGCGAATTATACCGGGGCCGTTCCTGGTATCCACTACGCTCCCGCGGGAGAGAGACGGGCCAGAATGAAACGAACCGGGATGGCCCCTCTTTTTCCTGACGACGTTCTGGGTCGTGACGCCCTTTATACCGCCAGGATCAACCCGATTGTCGCAAGCGACAATGGCGGCGCGGTCTGTGACGACGCTCTTTCTCTTTATTACAAAGAAAACTACGAGCGTTTTATCTGGGTCAATCAAATCCTGAACTACATTGATCATCGGTTCGTCCAAGCGGCGGCGGCCATGAAGTTCGAGCCCGACGGCCTGACCCGGGAAGGCCTTACCCGGTTGACCACGGATATTCTGGAAGACCTGGTGACTTCCGGCGCCCTTGTGACCCCGCGTGACCCGGATTACGGGACCAAACCCTACATTTTGACCATAGAACAACTTGAAATCGACCTTTGGCAGGTGACCTGGGAGATATGCCCCACGGGGGCGGCCAGGCGAATCGCCGGACAGCCGAAATTAATCCGATAATCACGAACCATTGAAGGAGGCAAGCCGTGAATTTGGGTGATCGTTTTGACAAGAACGTATTTGACAGGTCCTTTTTCCCTGGCGGGGGGGCGGCGGCTGAAATGCAAAGCATTTTTGAAGCGGCGGACCCTCCCTCTCAGTCTATCGAGGACTTTTCCAGACAACAAATGAGGGCGATGTCACTGTCTTCGGCTCTGGTGTGGGTCGACCAGAAGGATTTCACCTTTGGGGCCTTGGACTCCATTGTTGTAGGGATGGTCGACCTTGACGGGGATGATGAGGTTGGCGACGAGGAAGAGGAGATCTATAACGACCTCCTGGGGGAGGTAGCAAGCGCCTTGGTGGCCCTGGGGGGCTCCAAAGACAACGTAGGCTCATTCCTTGATGATGAGAACGATGAACAGGGCGAGACCCTGGGTAAAGCCCTTTCGAAGAAACTGGATGGCGTTTCCACGGATGATGACGACCTGATCACCAAGTATGTGTTGGGAACCAATACCATCCTTGAGGCAGCCACCCGGAAAGTCGTTCGGAACGGGAAGATCGTTCTCAAAAAGAAACGGGTCAAGAAATATCGCATGTCGGCAGCCCAAAGGCAGGGGCTCAAAAAGGCCCGGAGAAAATCCAATACTGCGGCCGCCCGTAGGAACAGGGCGAAGGCCCGGAGGGTCAGGAAGCAAAGAGGCCTTTAGTCCGTGGCTTTCTTATGGGACAAGGGAATCAAAATCATGGGGAACAAGGATCCCCATGTGAGCCCCTACCTCAAGGCCTGGATCAAGCAGGGCAACACCTGTGTTTGTGGCGTAATCGGCGAGGGGACCACCAAAGAGATCCAAGTCAACTGGAATAGCCCGTTTGAAGAAGACACCATCGGCGGGAAGTTTCAGAAGGTGGGCGGCCTCATGCAGGCGACGACGGGGCGAACCAGTAAAAGCAAGTTGTCGAGCCTGCAGATCTGGGAGGGAAACCGTCCTCACAGTTTCAACCTGGCACTTAAACTCTACGCCCTCAAAGATGCCAAGGCCGAGGTCATGGACCCCTTGAAAGAGTTAGAAAAAATGCTTTCTCCTGAGGTCAACGAGAAGATGCCCGGGGGGCGAATCCCTCAGCCTGTTTGGATCAATATCGGTCGGAATGCGGTTTACGGGGATTGCTTGATCGTGTCCATGACGGTCCCTCTGGACAAGGAAAAGACGTCACAAGGTTATTTGGTTCGGGCGGAGGCCCAACTTCAAATTGAAACGAGAAAAATGCTGAACCGGTCTGACATCGACCGGACCTACGGATAAAAAAAGGAGTTGAATATGTCCCTTATCTCTGGAACCGCAAACGTGCCGCTGGTGAAGCAGTCTCTTCGGAAATTCACTTCCCTTGGAGAAAAGGCGACCGGCGATGACTTCCGAATGGTGGTCGATGGTTATCCGGACCTGGAATTTCTGGTTCAGTCAGTTCAGATGCCGCCGGCCAAGCGTGAAATGGTCGAAATCGTAGGACCTCACGGGGTCCAGGTGCAGCAACAGGGTAAAATCATGAACGCCCATGAGATCCCCATTACCTTCATAGAGACGGTAACGGGCGATGCGCTGAAGGCGATCCGGCAATGGGTGAAGAACAAAGAGTATCATACCGTAAACTTGGCCCTGGTTTCGGAAGAGTCCCCCAACTCGAACGAATGGACGTCCGTCACCCTTGAAGGATGCTGGATCGAATCCGAGGGCATCGAACTCTCAGTGGAGGATAACGCCCCTCTGAAGCCTACGGGGACCCTGCATGCAAATTGGGTCAGTTATTTTGATGAGGCAGGCAACTTGCTGTCCTGGTAAAAGGCCGATTCCATGACTCCCTCTGAAGTAATCGAGCAGGTAAAAAGGCGTTTCGATGTGCTTTATTACAGCGACCCGGTGGACCTTGACGCCATGATGGCCGACTCCCTGGGCGCGTATGAGGATAAGGCGGGGTCCTTGAAATCTTTGAGCATCGCCGATCCGGATACCAGCATCGAAAAGCCGACTGACTGTCTGTCTGTCGTGGCGACATCGGATGGGTGCGGGAGGTATATCGACTTCGATGACAGCGGGGAGAATATTACGATTTCAGGGCTTGTTGCCTATCCGGTGAAGGTCCAATACCTGGTCAAATTTAGGGGATACGATTTCAACACCAAACTGCCTGCGGGAAGCATAGGCCCTATTACGGAACATTTCGCCGCAAACCTTGCGCTCAGGAACACGCGGCGGGAACGCAATGTGGTCCTTGCCGCCGGCCTGCAACGGGAGTTGCCTTCAGACGAAACACTTCAGGCCCGGATTGACGCCGTAGAGCTGTCCATGGAAGAGGCGAGGGCGATTATTCCCATGATCACAGTGGTATAGGACATGCCCGAGGATTACAATCGGTTGAAAATCATTGCCAGGCGCTTAAGAGAAACCCATTTTCGTGAGCCCTGGCAATTTCGTGTCAGCGTTGAGGGATACCCCCACGAGGATGACGACTTTGACCTGTATGTCAAAGAAATTTCGTATGGCCCTACCGAGATCGAGACGGAACCGGAGCAAGTGGGGATGAAGATCATGACCTTCCCTTCATCGGCGCAACCGGTAACCATCGCCATGACCATGAGAGATCACCAGGACCGCAGGGTTTCCAAGTGGTTCGATGAGAGAGTGGGAAAAATTGTCAACGACGATGGGACCGTGAACCTGCCTGCGGATTATCTGTTGAAGATGAGGCGATTCTCCCTTCTCGAGGACGGTTCCGAGGTGGAGACTGATGTATGGGAGGTTCTCCCGACTCAATTAGGAGATGTCACCGAGTCAAAAGACGGGGAGGGAACCCTTGAATTCCCGATCACATTCATTCAATTCCGTTCATAGGAGGATGAGGACACATGCTTATCGCGCCTTTCACTTTACCAAGCGACCCGGTAAAGGAAATCACCTTGAATGAGGCAACGGTAGAGGACGCCATTTCTCTTCTCGACATTAACGAAGGCCGGGAAGAGGCCGCAACGACTCTTTTTCTGAACCGGATTCAACGAGCCCCTGTTTCGGACAGCCGCCAATGGACAGGTGATGACCGGCGGTTCGCTTTGCTCTGGTACTTCGTTTCCACCGAGACTGACCACACAATGTCTGTCGCCTATAAATGCGAGTGCGGGGAAGAACACTCCTTTGATTTCGATTTGGCGAACCTTTTGGATCAATACAAGCCCATCAAAGAAGCGGCCATGAGGGAAATCGACTTTGAGGGAAACCGACTGGTAATTCAGCCCTTGAACGGGAAAGCCTTGGAGGACCTCGAGCTTGAATATTTGGCGCTAAAGTCGCTAGAAGAGGCGGGAGAAGAGGGCGCGGCGATCCGCAAACAGAGGACGCGGGCGAATCTTAAGTCCCTGGCCTATGCGGTGTCATATATAAACCCGGATGGCAATCTGAAGGACCATGAGTACACGGCGGAGCAGGTGGAAGGGTTTGGGGTCGGAAAATTCGAGAGATTGATTGACACCGTTTCGGGACATTTGGCCGACATGGCCCATGGTCTTGAATCGGTTTGCGAGGATGGGCGCATATATCTGTACGCACCCGAACATCAGTGTCCGAATAGAAAGGAGGTCAAGACCCGCGTTTGGGTCAGGTTTCGGAGTAACGACTTCCTTCCACAACTATGATCGGAAGGGGTGGCAGACCATTATCAATAACCTTGGCCTGCATGCCGGCCAACAGGCCTACGGGATACTGAAAACCCCGAAAAGCATTGTTTTGGGTTTGCATGCCGCCCTTGAAAAGGCCCACAAACAAAAGAGGTAACGGCATTGACCCTAGACGAAAAAGCCCTTTCTCTCCTTGAAAAGATCGAGCAGAATACATCTATCCTGTCCAAACTGGATAGGATTATCTCTTCGCTTGTGGCCACCACCTCTAAAATGAAGCTGTCTGGGGGCTCAGGCTTCCCCGTAACGGGCAGAAAATCGGTTCTCCGCAAAGGGGCGAAGGCTCAACGGCGGGGAACATCCGGCGCGTCTGCAATCGAAAAAAAACCCCAGCCCGGCCCTGCACACATCGTCGTTCATGAGGAACCGCCTCTACAATTGAGGGTCAAGGGCAACCCCTCTTCCAAGAGGCAGAGAGGAAAGCCTCTCAAGTCCCGGGATGTTAGGGTTTTCGAACCCCAGGAGGTCCGGGAGGCAAAGCCTCGAAAACACCGGGAAGACAGGGGGGGGCGGGATATGGTCCCTTCCAAAAGTGTCAAGCCCTTTCGGAAGAAGACTCCTTCGGGTAAATCCGTCGCACGAAAAAGGGATGAGAAAGGCCGGTTTGTAAAACAGGTCAAGGGTGAAGAGTCTCCTGTCCGGGCAAGGTCAACCATAAAGGTCAATCTTTCTTCTTCTTTTGCCCCTCCCGTTTCCCCTGCTGCTCCTTCTCCTTCGAACGGCAAACAGGGAAGACCTGAGAAGTCAAAGAAGTCCAAAGAATCCAGGATGCCCAAGGGAAAGCCCTCCCAAAGCGTCGAGGCCCTTCAAAAGGGGAAAGAAAAGCGGCAAGAGAAGACCAGGAACAAGGGGTTTGCAAAGGCCTTTGGTAAGGTATTCGAGAAAACCGGGAATCTGATCGGGAAGGGAAAGAAACTTTTTACCGGTGACAAGGGCCAGGAAGGGCAGGATATCATCGGCCTGATTACCGGCGGCCCCATGTGGACGGCTATCAAAGAGATCCTTGAAACGGTCGATGCCACCCGAAACGCCAGGCTGGCACAGAAAGCCTTCAAGTGGGTCAGTAAGCATAGAACAGCATCAAAAGAAAAAAAGGGAAAGAATAAGGCCGACAGAAACTTTAACTCATAGTATAACTCGAAATAGTTCTACAGGAGAAATAGAATCAATAGATTCCAACTTAACCTCATAGGAGAGAAATATGTTTAGTATAATTGAAGGCGAGGTTCGCCTAAAAGATAAGAACGGTAGAGAGGCTCAAATTGATCCATCAGGATATCTTAAGGTTACTACTCCTCCTCCTGAGCCCCCAACTGGAACGACTTCAGTTAATAGAACTGAATACAATTCTGCGTCAACTTCAGGATCTCAAAATACATATATTATTCCAAATGGAGAAACTTTAACTATTCAACGATTTTTAGCTGGAGCAGGTGCAGCTTCCAAAGCAATTCTTTATTACGCTCCCAATGGATCTTTAGATGGTTCAGAAGAACTTATTGTTGTTTGCTATCTTAATGATAGTAACTACGTAGCAGATCTTGAAACTAAATATTCTGGAGATGGCACAGCTGCAATTATTATGGAACGAGTCGCCACTGGTTGGAGTGGAGCAGAAGTATTCGCTCGGTGGACTGGATATTATTAAGGAGAAATTTTATGTCAATTCAAGAAGGTTGTATAAAATACAGAACAAATCAAGG
>CAYNYM010000138.1:0-2854 GCA_964401325.1 uncultured Desulfobacteraceae bacterium
CTCAGGGCTCACTCCATCCGGACAGACGCCCGTTTTCATCAAAGGACACGTACCCGCAGTAAATATTAGGATAGTACCACAGGGTCCTGATGCCCCGTATGACCTTGACCGGTTCGCCCAGGAGGATTCCTACATCGTCTTGCAGCATTCCGATTTCAAGCTTTCTCCAGTTTTTCTTGTTGCGCCAGCCCCCGGGATCGATATTCTCCTTATCTTGCAGACCGACGCAGCCTCCAAGTTGGGCCTCCAGATCTTTTATCCTGGTTTCCAGTTCCGCGATCCTTTGGTGGAGTTGGCTGATCTCTTCTTCCTGCGCCTGGATCGGGAGGGGTGCAAGCATGAGCAGAGACAGCAGGGCAAGCAAGATTACCGTGCTATTGAGGAACCGACTGTGTGTCATGGCCTTCGCTTTCTTGTGAGACGGATTCCATCTCGATAGTGGAGTCCGGGCGACTCCGCAGAGTGTCTGTGTGCAGGGAACCTGTCAAGATCTCCGAGTACATCAAAAAAGGAAACCCCCTTCCTCAATTACAACCTGTGAGGGGGAGCCTTTGCAGATTTCACAATATATAAATATATCACAAATTCGTTCAACGGGCAAGACTTTTAGGTGACATAAATCCGCCGCCCAATTCTCATATTATTGATATCATTGTTTAAATCAGGATATCCAGAAGAGATAAAAGCTCAGCAGGATGACCACTATGGGCCAGCACGCCCTGAGTACCATATCAAACATGTTTCATTCCTCCATGGAGAAGGAATCGGTCAGGGTTGTCCGGGACATGAGCAAAATGTGTATCTCGATTCTCATTTCCTGCCCGTAGGCCGGGTCGATGTGGTCGGCGGGCCGGAAGAGGCGGGCATCCATGCGTTGAACCAGGAAAAACATGACCCCGCGGTGTCCTGCCCGCACCTGCCCTTGAAGTTCCACCAGATGCTTGAGCCCCCGGGATGTCACGGCATCCGGAAAACAGGCCAAGCCGTTCTGCACAAGCGTGCAGTTCTTCACTTCCACGAAGCAGCGCCGCGCCCCCTTTTCAAGCAGGAGGTCTATGCGGGAGTTTTTCCCGTATTTGACCTCCGTCCTGATCCGGTCATAACCGACCAGTTCGGGGACCCTGTCGGCGGCCACGGCGGCCAGGACCAGGTGGCTGGGCACATGGTGTTGACCCCGACAAGGGAGGTGGGCATGTCGATCAATTCCCAGGTGTATCGTGTGCGCCTTTTGGGGTCATTTTGGCGGGAAAGATAGACCGGGCGACCCGGCTCCGAGCACTCCCGCATGCTCCCGAAATTGGGGCAGTGGGCCGTAACGAGATGACCGTTTCGGAGGCGCAAATCGGCCAGAAATCGCTTGTACGCTTGATCAGGGTCCCCTCTATGAGTTTCGGCCATTTAAGGCGGCCCGTCGCTATCGCTGACTTGCAATCCATGATGCCTTTGTCGGTTCGGTTAGAAAATCCACTGAATCTTCGAAATCACTTTTCATGCTCTTGGCCACACCTATGGCCGTTTGACAACTTCTTCAAGCAGGATTTCCGCTATGAAAAAGAACAACCTCAACCATTTCAATCTCCTTTATGAGTAAACCGCTCATGTGGGCGTTGAAGAACCTTCCGGATCATGCACTCCTGCGGATCGTGCGAAAAGTCCTCAATGAAAGGTGGTAAAGAGCACAAAATATTTGAAAGACGATTTCCACGTCGGAGCGCAGAACCTGGTTTTATAAAGGCATACAACCGGATCCTTCCGCCGTGGTGTGAATGCGAGATGCATTCGAACCCCGGAACTTTACCCGGGTTTACAGTAACACGATTTCTCTTGACTTTTTTTGTTCTGCTTTGCTAGATAATGCCATATTAAATTAAAAAAGCATGCTTTTTGATACCTTTTTTAACGAGTTCTCATCCGGAAACGACACTTTGCGGATTCGGACAATCAGCGATCAGCAAAAACAATAAAAAACAACACATTAGCTGACTGCTGATAGCTGACCGCTCCATCCCGAAATCTCTGATTTCCGGATGGACACTAACAAACGGCCAGGGCAGTTGTTCAACGGCATTGGCCTGATTTTTTATGGAACCAATTTACATATGGTGTAAATTGGTTCCGGCAACAGATCCTGTTCAATCCGGGGGCCATTGATGAAGCGATCGGACCAGAAATCCGGGGAAAACAAGAACCCCAACGACCTCTATGAGGCGTTCGCACGTCCTGTCAGAAACAGATTGAAGGAGTATAGGGAGAGACGGGAACTCATATTTCTGGCCCAACGTCTCGGCTTCAGTTCCCCCAGGCTGACCGAAATGATCACTGTGAACAAGAAGGGGGAGTACAAGAGAAAGATCACCCCCTATTATTTGGCCAAGTTTATAGAAAACGGTGTCATCAGCGTTCCTGAAATACTCCGGGGAAAAAAGCTGGAAGATCTCCCCGAGCGACCCCGCATGTTTTTCGAACGCATGATGATCCCCCGCAAAACCCTCCAGGGGGTCATCAAGGCGAGAGCCCGGGGCATCGACGTGGATCGTCTGTTGGAGGAAGCCCTTGAGCCGGTCCGTTGGTGAATAGGCGGAGATTCTTTCCGATTTGGTCCAATCTGGCTTGCCACTCGCAGTTTGGCTTTTTGCCGATAAGGAGTAAATTTGAGCATGAACAATCTGTTTTTCGAACATCCCATCCTCAACTCTCCCTATGAATACCCGACCCGTTACTGGGAGCTTGATGATCAGGGGCAACCCACACAGCGGATTATCGAAAGCCGCCGCCGAGCCGAGTTCATCACGCCTATCCCGAAGCCCAGAAAACGCAAGGGAGCAGATAAACAGATTCAAATGGTTTTCGACGA
>CAYNYM010000138.1:2954-7520 GCA_964401325.1 uncultured Desulfobacteraceae bacterium
GCGGTGCGTCGTCCAAACAGCAAGAACTTCACCCGTGGATTCCTGGTTGTTACTCCCGGTCTGACAATCCGTGACCGGCTCCGCGTGCTCCATCCCAATGACCTGGATAGCTACTACCAGTCTCGCGAACTGGTGCCCAATGACATGATCGGCGATCTGGAACGGGCGAAAATCGTCATCACCAACTTTCACGCATTCAAACTCCGTGAGCGCATGGAACTTTCAAAGGGTGGGCGCTCCTTGCTCCAGGGTCGAGGTGAAACGCTGAGCACACTGGAGACCGAAGGGCAGATGATCCAACGGGTCATGCCCGGTTTAATGGGGATTAAGAACATTCTTGTCATTAACGACGAGGCTCACCATTGCTACCGTGAAAAACCCGGAGGAGACGGCGAAGGCGTTTTGAAGGGAGATGACAAGAAAGAAGCGGATAAGAACAACGAGGCCGCCCGCCTGTGGATCTCAGGACTCGAAGCCGTCAAACGTAAGCTCGGGATCAAGCGCGTCATTGACCTGTCGGCGACCCCCTTTTTCCTTCGCGGTTCCGGTTATGCCGAGGGTACCCTGTTTCCCTGGACCATGAGCGATTTTTCACTGATGGACGCCATCGAATGCGGGATCGTAAAATTGCCGCGCGTGCCGGTGGCTGATAATATTCCCGGCGACGATATGCCCAAGTTCAGAAAACTCTGGGAATATATTCGCAAGCGAATGCCAAAGAAAGGTCGGGGCAAATCCAAGAAACTCGACCCGCTCAGCATTCCTGTTGAGCTCCAAACGGCTATGGAAGCCCTTTACGGACACTATGAAAAGACATACAACCTTTGGAAGAAAGGAGGGATTCGCGTTCCGCCATGCTTTATCGTCGTATGCAATAACACATCTACATCCAAGCTTATTTATGACTACATATCGGGATTCCACAGAGAGAACGAAGACGGCACAACCAGTCTTGAGAACGGCCGATTACCGTTATTCCGAAATTTCAATGAGCACGGTGACCAGTTCGCGCGGCCACACACCCTATTAATTGACAGCGAACAGCTTGAGTCCGGCGATGCACTGGATAAAAAATTTCGTGACATGGCTGCCGATCCGATCGAACGTTTCCGCCGTGAGATCATCGAAAGAACCGGCGATCGTCGCCAGGCCGAGAAACTCACCGACCAGGACCTGCTTCGTGAGGTCATGAACACCGTGGGCAAGGAAGGCCGTCTTGGAGATTCCATTCGGTGCGTCGTATCGGTTTCCATGCTCACCGAAGGCTGGGATGCCAGCACAGTGACTCACGTCCTCGGCGTCCGCGCATTCGGCACTCAGCTTCTTTGTGAGCAGGTGATCGGCCGTGCGTTGCGCCGCCAGTCTTACGATCTCAACGAAGAGGGTCTGTTCAACGTGGAATATGCGGATGTGCTGGGAATTCCCTTTGATTTTACCGCCAAGCCGGTCGTCGCGCCACCGCAACCGCCGAGGGAGACTATCCACGTCAAGGCGGTTCGACCTGAACGCGACAAACTGGAAATTCGTTTCCCTCGGGTAGAAGGCTACCGTGTGGAACTTCCCGAGGAAAAGCTCACTGCAGAGTTCAATAACGACTCCATTCTTGAGCTCACCCCGGAACTCGTCGGACCCTCCGTCACGAAGAACGCAGGGATTATTGGTGAGGATGTCGACCTCAGCCTGGAACATCTTGAAGATATGCGGCGGTCTACGCTGCTTTTTCATGTGGCTAAGCGCCTGCTGTACACGAAGTGGCGTGACCCGGGAGAAGGCCCGAAACTTCATCTGTTCGGCCAGCTCAAAAGAATTACCAGGCAATGGCTCGACAACTGCCTGGTATGCAGGGGCGGAACATACCCCGCCCAGTTGATGTACCAGGAGCTTGCAGACATAGCTTGCAAGCGGATCACCGATGGCATTACCCGGAAACTTGTCGGAGAACGCCCCATCAAGGCCGTGCTCGACCCATACAATCCCACCGGTTCTACGATCTATGTAAACTTCAATACCTCGAAGATGGACCGCTGGGAGACGGACGCGCGACGGTGCCATATCAACTGGGTGATTCTCGACAGCGACTGGGAGGGCGAGTTCTGCCGGGTCGCCGAATCCCACCCGAAGGTCAAGGCCTATGTCAAGAATCATAATCTCGGCCTGGAGGTTCCGTATCGTTACGGCTCCGAGACGCGGAAGTACATTCCCGATTTTATTGTATTAGTGGATGACGGCCATGGCGACGACGACCCATTGCACCTGATTGTGGAAATCAAGGGTTACCGCCGCGAGGATGCCAAGGATAAGAAGGCCACCATGGAGTCCTATTGGGTGCCCGGAGTCAATAACCTCAAACAGTATGGCCGCTGGGCCTTTGCCGAATTTACCGAGGTCTACCAGATTGAAGCAGACTTCAAAGCCAAGGTTGAAGCCGAGTTTAACAAGATGATTGCGCAGTTCTCAATCGGAAAGGTATGAACTTCATGCCCACTGCCCGTCTGAAGATATTCATCAGCAGCGTCCAGAAGGAGTTTCAGCAGATCCGGCTCGACTTGAAGGCCTTCCTCCTCGGTGACGCTGTTTTGCACCGATTCATCTCCCAGGTCTTTCTGTTCGAGGAGCTTCCGGCCAAGGACCGCCGAGCAGATCAGGTCTACCTGGAAGAAGTGGAGCGTTGCGACATCTATCTGGGCATCTTTGGGTACGATTACGGAGATGAGGACCGGAGCGGTATCTCCCCGACCGAACGCGAATTCAACCACGCCGGAGGCCAAGGGAAAACCCGTTTCGTATTCGTCTGGGGTTCCGATGATACAGGGCGTGCGCCCAAGATGCAGAAACTGATCAGCAAGGCCAGTAAAGAACTGATCCGCCGCCGTGTCGAGGACATCAGCGCCCTGACTGCGGAGGTCTACGCAAGCCTCGTGGACTATCTGGATAACATCGGCGCGCTGCGGGTCCCGCCCTTCGACGCCACCGGATGTGAAGGTGCCAGCCTGAAAGCCCTCTCGCGCAAACGTATCAGCTGGTTTCTGGAAACCGCCCGTCGGGAGCGAGGCTTTCCCCTCAAATCCAACACCACCACGCAGGCCTTGCTCACCCACCTTAACTTGCTTGACGACGGAAAACCGACCAACGCCGCAGTGCTGCTCTTCGGGGCCAATCCTCAACGTTTCCACCGCACCGCCGAGACCAAGTGCATCCACTGTCACGGCACGGAATACCGGCGCCCTTTTGCCTCAATGCAGGTGTACGTTGACAATCTCTTTGAGCAGGCCAACCAGGCACGAGATTTCGTACTGGCCAAGATCAATCGCGCCATCGGCACACGTTCAACCAGCATCACCGCACCCGCCACTTACGAATTGCCCCCGGACGCTATCGGCGAGGCGATCGTCAACGCCATCGCACACCGGGACTACCACAGCAACGCCTCCGTTGAAGTCCGACTTTTTGCCGACCGCCTCGAAGTCTGGAACCCCGGCAGGCTCCCCGGAACGCTAACGCTCGAAGATCTTCGTAACGACCACCCTTCGGTGCCCAACAACCCCCTTATTGCCGAGTCTCTTTACCTGACGCGTTACATTGAAAAGGCCGGGTCAGGCACCCAACGCATGATCGAGCTTTGCAGGGAAGCCGGATTGCCGGAGCCGCAATTCCAGCAGCGCAGCGGCTCATTCGTTATTACCCTCTGGCGTGACTGGCTGACGGCGGAGGTGATAGCAAAGCTTGGTCTGAATGACCGGCAAATGCAGGCCATTACCTACCTCAAGACGAACGGCGTCATCACCAACGCGGATTTACAGAAACTTGTGGGCTGCCCCCAACGGACGGCCACTCGGGACCTGAACGAGCTCAATCAGAAAGGCATTATTGAGCTGGAAGGGAAAGGCCGTGGAGCGCACTATCGGCTATTGAGGAAACGCGCCATAAATACGCCAAACGCGCCATTGGAGAAGAAATGAGATAAAGTTCGGGGAGCTTGGAAACAGGCCATAAATGCGCCAAATGTGCCATCGCAAGAAGGAGACGGATCAAAGTCGGCTTCGAGGAAATCGAAAAAGGGCAAAAGAAGGGAGTGTGTTCAAGAAACCCAGGAACTGGACATACACCGGCTAAACAGGACATCTTGAGAGGGATGTCGAATGCCCCAGAAATGCCCCTTATGCATCAAGAGATCGCGTGGCGATCTTCCCGGCGAACCCGTTAAGCCAGCTATGAAAGGGGCCATAATGGGGACAATAGAGACACAGGCTTTACTCTCCCTTTCCCTTTAAGCAGAGCGAATCGGCGCATAAAGGACTCAAAGGAGCAAAAGGGGCCATAAGATTTGATGTGGTTTGAATGAGGAAACTCAGGAACTGGACACAAACCGGACAAACAGGACATTGAGATTGCCATGAAGGGCATAAGGACATAGATATGGCCAAGAAAAAACCAAAAACGAAAAAGACCGTTGAAACCCTGACGCACGATGAGGCCTCCCGCAGGAATATCCCCACGGCCGAATACCAATCCGTGATGCGCAAGGAGGAGCAAAACCCGATTCGTGTCGCCTACGAGCGCCGCAAC
>CAYNYM010000139.1:0-7494 GCA_964401325.1 uncultured Desulfobacteraceae bacterium
CCTCGCAATTGGTGTACACCTCGATGGCATCCATGGCATTGATGTCCAGGGGGTCGGTCATGGCTAAGGTCAGCAAGAAGCCCTCTTTCTTCAACGGCACGGCCTGGTATTTCTGGGCCGTATCCGAGGGCAGGATGGTGGTCAGGTGGACATCGATGGGATATTGATCAGGGGAGTACTTTTTGATCTTGAGTTGACGGGAGATCGCGTCGACAATCTGGGATTCGTTGAGAATGCCTTCGTATACCAGGTACTGACCCAGTTTCATCTGGGCCTTCTTGTGGTCGATCAGGGCCTGCTTGAGCTGGGCTTCGCTCAGCAGGTTTTCTTCCACCAGCATTTCTCCGAGTCGTTTTTTCTGTCTCAAGGTCTTCACTCCCTGTGGGATGATCGCATGTTCAAAGCTTTGTCAAGGTCCCGCTGTCCCCTCTTTTTGCGCCTTTTGCGGAACAATCGGGTGAGCGGAGGTCCATCTTCATGCTGCAGGCCCGCATGGCCGAAGAGCGGATCTTATCACCGGTGTCCTGGACCTCTTCTTACCGTTCCATCACCTCGCTGTGGATGCCTGCGGTCTGCAATTCCCCTTGATTTTGCATGGCGCCGGCCTTCGTGATATAGGCCCCTATGAATACCGAAACCACCCCTTCCCGCCCATCGACCGCATAGGGGTAAAACCCCAGCTCTTTCAATTCGGTCAGGCACCTCCGCCCCTCGACCGGCCCTGAAAAGATGCCCACGAGATTCGCATAGGCCGTTTGTTTCACCTCCGCATCACTCAGGCCCCTTTGCCGGATGAATTCCGCGGCCGCCGCCCTGTCCTTGAAATATCCTGTATAGACCCGATACCATGTCCCGCTGGTCCCCAGATCAACCCTGACCCAATAGGACGAAAGGTCCTGCCGGGTATAGACCCCGACGGCCCGTTCCGCCAATTTCAGTGTTCGGAAGGATCCCAGGTAGATGGAATAGGGATAATGGCCGAGAATCATTTCTTTACGCATATCTTCTTTGACCGGGGACCATATGTCCTGTGGAACCGACGGGGAATCGGCCCTTGTCGATGCGGTCTCCCCCTCAGTGATGGTGGCCGTTGCGTCACCGGAATCCTCCCTGTCCGAGGGACCCTGAAACCGGGTCGACCGTCGTGTTTGGAGCCTATCGTCGTTTTCCCCGGTCGCAGGGATGGGGCCGGCGGCCGTCAAGGCGATCAAGGCCGTTAATGCGACGGCCACACCCCGGCGTTTCCAATGAAAAGATTGCAGTGAAAAGGTCCGGCGCAGGGTCTTGCGAGCAAGACGCCACCCTATGCGGGTCTGTTTTTGAACGATCATGGCCAGCAGACTGCGGTGACACAGGTGGATGATCCTGCGGGGGTATCCTCGAGAGGCCTGATAAATGACCCACAGGGCCATCAGGGAAAAAAGGGGCGTGTCTTCACGTCTGCGGCCGGAAACCCCGAGACGATGATGGATCATCGACCGGCTATCCCTGAAATCCAGGGCCTTTAAGGGGTAATAGAGCGAGATGCGATCGGCGAAATTGGCCCGCCCCCTTAAGGTCTCCTTCATTTCCTTTTGGGCAAAAATGACAATCTGCATCAGCTTGCAGGCGTTGGTTTCGTAGTTGAGAAATTCCCTCAGGATTTCCAGGCAGAAACCCGGCAGGTTTTGACCTTCGTCGATGACGAGAATAACGGTCTGGTCCTCCTCGACGCACTTTTGAAACAACGACTGCTTGATTTTTTCTTTGATCTCGGGGCCTTTCAGGGAGGGGTCCGGCGGGCCTGGGGCGAGCATCTCTCCGAGCGTTTTCAAAAAATCTTCCCCGGTGGCAAAGTCGGGATACGGAATCAAATGTGTTTCCATGCCCGGATCGTCAGCCAACTGCCGGATCAACTGACGGCACAGGGTGGTCTTCCCCGTGCCCACCTCCCCGACAATGACGTTGAGACCCCGGCGCAGGCGCAGGGACAGTTCGATTTCCTGCAGGCAACGCCGGTGCCGGCAGGCCGGGAAAAACAAACCCGGGTCCGGTGAATTGGAGAAGGGTTCCCGGTGAAGGTCGAGCATATGAAAGTAATCCATCTGAGGCCCTTGGGTAATTGATTGTTTTCTCAGTGTCTTATGTTCTTTATTCTCCCAGGGTTTGCCGAGGGCTCGACACCCCCCTGGGAAAAGTTTCCATGATCATTGCGCGTCTGCCTCGGTTGTCCTTTCTTTCAAAATATGCGGTGTGATGAAGATCAGGACTTCTTCCTTCTTGCTGCTGCTGTCCGTTCCTTTGAAGAGCCGTCCCAGCAAAGGCAGGTCCTTTAAATAGGGAACACCGGACTCGGCATCCGACGTGGTTTCCTGGTTGAGCCCGCCGATGACGGTGGTCTGGCCGTCAAAGAGGATCACATTGGTTTCCGCCTTGCGGGTGATGATGGTGGGGTTGCCCTCGACGGTGTGGGTGAAATCCACCTCATTTTTGCTGGTATTGATGTTCAATCGCAGGGTGCTTCCTTCAATCACGTGCGGTGTGACCAGGAGGCTGAGCACGGCCTTTTTGTATTCGATCTTGACTTCATCATCTTCGACGGTCTGGTAGGGCACCTCCGTCCCGGCTTCGATGAGGGCCTTCTGGTTGTCCATGGTGGTAATGGAGGGGCTTGATAGAATGTTCAGGCGACCCTCTTCCTGAAGGGCGGAGAGCTGTACGGCCAGGATGTGGTCTCCTAGGGCTTCGCGCGCGATACCGATGGTCAGGCCCAGGCCCTCTTCCAGCATGGCCGGAAAGTTGCCTGCGAGGCCGGAGGTCGGATCAATGCCGCCGGCGCTCAGGCCGTTACCCAGGACACCCCTGCTGTTGGCGCCGGGATAGACCCAGGTGTTTCCGCTGTGCGACAGTCCACCCCACTGGATACCCAGTTCCCGGGCGGTATCCCTGGTGGCCTCCACGATATGGGCCTCGATCAATATTTGCGGGGTCGGCTGGTCCAGCCTGTCGATAAGAGAAATAATGTGGTCGATGTCACTGGGAATGGCTTGGATAATCAAGGAGTTGGTCCCCTCATGCACCATAATGGACCCCAGGGGTTGGTCTTCTTTCTGTTTGGTGATCAGTTTTTCGAGATTTTCCCTGAGATCCTTGGCATCGGCATAGTCCACACAGACCACACGGGTCTGTAAGGGATCGGATTTCTGAAGTTCCCTTTGTTTGGCCCTGATTTTTTGCTCGGCCTCCAGTTGTTTCAATTCGTTTTCCCTGTCTTTTAGAGAGACGATTCGGATGATGTCGCCTTCCCACTTGTAAGAGAGCCCCTGGGCGCCCAGGATGCCCAGAAAGACCTGATCCCAGGTCGTGTCTTTGACATTGATGTCCATGTGACCGGTGACGCTCTCATTGATCATGATATTCAGACCGGCGGCCCGGGCCATGGTACGAAGCAAAACCGGGACCGGTGTCCGGCTCATTTTCATGTTCAACTTTTGCGACGGGAGTCGTCTGGGGGGTTCTGCCGCAGGCGTGGATATCCGGAGGCCCGTATCGGGTTGAGGCCGTCCTGCCAAACGTTTCGCCTTGGTGGGGGAATGGCCCTTGGAGGTTTCCGCCCGGGCACGCCACTGCTCAAGAGAGCATGCCTTCTGTGCGGCCTTTGCCGGGATGGGCGGTTTTTGGGGGTCCTTTTGCATGCCCGCGCAGCTTGAAATCAGCAGGATCATCAGGGTCCCCCCTACCGCCCGTCCAAGGACGCTTATGAAGGGCTTTGCAATGTGCCTTGACCTGAATCTTTTTTTGTCAGCTTTCATGACCGGCTATCGCTCGCTGTGCCTTTTCGAATGGGGGTATTTCCCCGGAATCAAAAAATTCCAGAGACTCGTCCAGGGGGACGATCGTTTTCACCTGAGTCTCCAGTACCTCGATCACCACGTGGGTCGGTAAGATTTGCGCGACCTTGTGCCCTCCGTCTTCCAACCATTCGCCCTCTTCGTATTCCATGCCGTTGATGACAGCCAGACGCTTGGGGCCAGCCTCCAGAAACCCTGAAAAATGCCATCGGGGGGCGCCGGCAGGGGATGCCGGCAATTCTTTGGGGACCTTGACCCCATCTCGGGGGAGGTCGTTTTGCAGGAACGGTTCGGCGTACCATGCGGCGGCGGCCTTCTCAATAATGTAGAGGGCCTTGGATTTATCGTTGGTCGCATCCATCTCCTTTGCAAGATTCCGCGTGAATGCTTTCAAGGCCTCGATTTCGGGGTGTGAATCTTGGGGTCCGCTGGCCGAGGTCGGGGCGAACACCAGGCTGTAAAGACCATACAGGGCCGTTAGGATGAGGGCCAGGACGATGATTTTTTCCCGTTTGGCAAGGTTCATTTTATTGCTTCCATATGGTCGACCGTTTCATATCACGATCGCGCCGGCCGGTGTTCGGGCGGCTAATTTCGGGCAAGACAAATTCTCAGGTCCAGTGCAAGTGCCTCCGAATCCCCAATGGAGGCAATGCAGAGTCGTTCCATGTCTTCCAGAAACGGCAACTCACAGATCTCAAACAAAAATCGTCGAAAATTAAAGAAATTCCCCGTGACATGAAGATCGACTTTCATCAGGTCTTTGTTATCATTGATCGAATCGATATCCGGGGTGAAATTTTTCAGCTTCAGATGGCAGGTCCTGGCCTTTTTTTTGAAGAGGGCCGGCAGTTGGTCGATGTCCTGACGATCCCCCCGGGACTTGACGGGCAGGTTGCCGTTGGCGGCCGTCTCTTTGTCCAATTGCTGCCTTAGACTCCGATAGAGAGGGAAAAGGGCCCTTTGCTCCGCAATCCGGGGTTCCAGGCCTGTGATCTCATGCTCCAGTTGCGCCATAGTCTGCCTTTGGGGAAAAAGAACACCGAAAAAAAAGAGCAGAATCCCACCAATGCAGAGCAGGATGATGATCAGGCTTTTTCGGGGCATATCGAAAGTCATCTTTACCTGTCCTTTCTCACAAACCCTGAACCCCTTCAACCGTGATCTCCCCGGTGAAACGGAGCACTTCCCGGTCGTTCAAGGTTTCGTAACGGCGGCTGGGGATCCTGAAATTGCCGAAAAGGGGTGAATTCTCGAGCCGAAGGAAATAACCGGCCAACGTGGTGTCAAATATTTGACGATTTCCAAAAACCACCCCGTCCATCATCAATGTCCTTGCAGGCCGGTTCCCCTTTTTGTCCGGTTCAGGGGCCAGGTCGGAGGAAATACGAACCAGGCGAATGTCTTTCGGCGTGAGGCCGGCCAACTCACTGACAATTGCGACGGAGAGTAGTTTTTCACTATGGCATGACAGGGCATTTGCGGTGTCCTTGACCCGGACGACCTGATCCAGGATGAGTTTCTTATCCACCCTGGGCGTATAGTCTTCCAATTGCCGATGAAGCTCGGATGCCCGGACCCGGTTTTGTCTTATTTGACGGTCCTGCCAGAAAGCGGCCCCCGACAGCACGCACATGATGCAAAGGAAAAGGGCCAGGGCGCCCCGGTTGATGCGTCGCATCTGCTCCAGGCGGGATTGCTCCTTGTGGGTCATCAACAGGTTGGGGCTCAGGGGATCGACGCAAAGGGCCGTGCCGGCGGCGACGGCCATGAGGGTTTGCTCATAGAGGCTGGAGGGAACCGGAACCGAAGCGGAGGGTCTTATGCCGCCGTTATAGGGGTTCATCGTGACGGTGGTGATTTCCAGTTGGCTTGTGACATAGTCCACCATGGGCGAACAGCAGCTCAGGGGGCCGGACAGATAGAGCTTGCCGATTACCTTGTTGTTGAAGTGCAGCGAGTAGTGCTTGAGGGTTCGATCGACCTGTCTGACCAGTCGCTGCAGAACCGGGCGAACGATTTCGAAAACCTCGTTTTCGGAAAGGCGGCCATGGCCTTCAGGGGATGCCCCGGGATTCAGGATGCCGAAGAGCATTTCCCTGGCCCGGAGGGTCGCCTCGTCGGCTTGAGACGAAACCCCGTCTAATTCGTCCGTGTGTTCCATCTCCAGACCGTCCTCTGAGGGTTGCCGGTCGCTTGCGGGCAGTTCCTCTTTGATGGCCTCGACCATGCTGTTCATGCCGGCGCGAATGCCCCGGGAGAGGACCATCTTGCCGTCGGAGAACAGATCGATACAGGACCAGTCCATGCCGATCCAAAGGCTGCACGCACCCGCTGTCGGCCTTTCGGTCGGGGTGCTCTTCAGTAAGTTTTGAAGGGAGAAGGAAAGGGGCGCAATGCCCGCCAGGTCGAAACCGGCCTCATCAAACTGTGCTTTTAGCGTGGCGACCTCTTGCCTGGGTGCCGTGTAGGCGGTCACCTCGGTTTTCAGTGCCCCGTTTTCCGAGGTTTCACCGATGATTTGATAGTTGAACACCACCTCGCTGTCCCGGAAGGCCAGTTCCTTCTTGTAAGTCCAGTAAACGGCATTGGTGACCTGGTTTCCGGGGACCTTGGGAATCCTGAGGTAGCGTATGTCCACGGCGGGTGAGGATAGGGCACACCAGATCCTGACGCGCCGGTGCCCTTCGCAAAAGCCTTGGAGGTTTGTCTTTAGAAAGGCGCTGAAGGGCGCACCGGTTTTGGTCAGGTCGGAGGGGAAGGGGATCCTTTTAAAATCAAGCCATTCCCATTTTTGGAATGCCACTTGTCTGAGTTTGACCAGGCGCAAGTCGAGATCGCTCATTTCCACGCCCACCATGACCGGGGCGCTGAAACGAAAGGGGATGCGTCCGCCTCTACGGACTGAAGGCACCCACGGGGGCGGTTTGTCCGAGTGTGAATCGTCCCGGATCAAATCAAGCAGTTTTTCAGCGGAAGACATTTCATCGACTTGGTTCAAGAGTTACTCCGAAATTTTTGAAACCACCGGGTTGACGATGATCAAGGACAATCTTTTTACATACCTTTTCGGGGTGAAATCCCCGTGTCTTTCCACAGGCCGGATTTCCGAATTTAACCCGAAAGATCTAAAGCTGGTTTAATCTAAAGGAGTTATATGCAAAAGGTGTGCCGTTTAAGGTGTGCTCAAAATATGTAATAAAATTGAGTTGTTACATTGAAATAAAGGGGAATCCAAAAGGGGATCCGGAAAAATATGCAACGCGCGGGGCGGAAACGTTGGAATTTTGGCGGGTTTAGAGGTCTTTCAAGAGAAGGTCGCGAAGCGACACCTTGTATTTCAGCGGCGGGAGGCGATGCGGTAATCGATGTTGGCCTTGACATTGAGGCGTGTAACGGTGATATGCCCCGGAAAGGAAGGAAAGGGACCGGCGGCTCGAATGGCCCTTAGTGCCTCATCGTCAAGAATGGCATGCTCGGAACTCCTGAGAATTCGGATTCCCATGAGGCTTCCGGCCCTGTTCAGACTGAACAGGACGAGCAGTTTCCCTTCGATCAGGTTTTCCCTGGCCTCCTGCGGGTATCTCCAATGTCCCATGATACGGTCTCTGATTACCCGGGCATAGGAGATGTACCGCTTATCCCGGGTGTCGAGGGAGATGGT
>CAYNYM010000140.1:0-324 GCA_964401325.1 uncultured Desulfobacteraceae bacterium
GAGGAAGATGATCTGGAGGCCTTTAGAAATTCGCCTTTTGTCAACATGGTAGATTTGATTATCTAAAATGCCATTCAGAAAGGCGCAAGCGATGTTCACATTGAGGCACAGGAAAACCAGGTCAGGGTCAGAAACCGAATCGACGGGGTATTGCAGGACACCATAAGACTGCCCAAGTGGACGCAGCCCATTATTGTTTCCCGAGTCAAGGTCCTTGGAGGAATGGACATAGCGGAGAGGCGTCTCCCTCAGGACGGCAGGATAAAGGTGCGATCCAAAAGTCTTTCCGTTGATCTGAGGGTTTCCTCTCTTCCCACCTATTAT
>CAYNYM010000140.1:334-6542 GCA_964401325.1 uncultured Desulfobacteraceae bacterium
GGCGAGAAGGTGGTCATTCGCATCTTGAACAAGCAGGAGGCCTTTCTTTCTATCAGTGAACTCGGCTTTTCCAGGAGGAATCTGGATACCGTCAACCGTTTCATCAAGCAATCCCAAGGCATGGTCCTGATAACCGGGCCCACCGGAAGCGGAAAGACATCGACCCTTTACGCCTGCATGCGTGAGATCAGATCCGATGAAACGAATATCGTCACGGTTGAAGATCCCGTGGAATATGAACTCCCGGGTATCAACCAAGTGCAAATTAATGAAAAAGTGGGGCTGACCTTCCCCTACATCCTGCGCTCGATACTCAGGCAGGATCCCAATGTGATCATGATAGGGGAAATCAGGGATGCCGAGACGGCCGAGATTGCTCTTCAGGCCTCTCTGACCGGCCACCTGGTGTTGTCAACCCTTCACACCAATGATGCCCCGTCGGCCATCACACGTCTTATCGATATCGGTATGCCTCCCTATATGATTGCTTCATCGATCGTAGGGGTGGTTGCCCAGAGATTGGTTCGAAAAATTTGCCAAAATTGCAAAGAAGAGTATATCCCCAATCCGGAATTGCTGAGTCGTCTGGGCCTCGACAACAAAGCCCTTCCGTTTACCTTTTACCGAGGAGCGGGCTGCCCAAAATGCGGTAACCTGGGAATGAAGGGCCGAACGATCATCGATGAAGGCATGATCGTCGGTCGAAAGATCAGAGAACTCATCCAGTCGGGGGCTTCCGGCGATCAGGTCAGAGAGGCCGCCATGGCCACAGGCATGACGACACTGGGCATCAGCGGTCTGAAAAAAATTGAACTGGGGATTACCACCATTGATGAAGTGCTGAAGGCTGTGCAGCAGAAGGAGGAATTGACAACCCTCTGCCCTCATTGCGGAAAAACCGTCAGTCTGGATTTCAAGGATTGCCCCTATTGTAAGGAGCCGCTGGTCCCCACCTGCAGTTCTTGCGGGCGGGTCGCTCAGCCGGATTGGATCGTATGCCCCTATTGCCGAAATGACTTGAAAGCAGAGAGAAAGACCCTTACCATCTCGCAATGATTCAGGGCCATTTATGTCTTGACTAATGATCCATTTTTCCCTAATTCTACCTTAACGCGTCACAATCTGGAATTTATCTTTGGGTGAAAGTAATCTAAATGCGGTGTAAATATCATCCCGATCGCCAGTCCGAACAATTTTGTGCGAGTTGCGGTGTTCCCCTTTGCCGTGATTGTGCCGAAGAGATCAGGCCGGGACAATACTATTGCTTTCAGTGTGCTATGCTTCAATCCGTCTCAGAGGTCGGCAGTGATATCCTCGATAAACGGGAAAAGGCCTCCGAAAAGAAATCAAAAGAAAAGAAAAAGTGGGGGCCTTTCCAGTATTTCGTGATTGCCTCATCTTTTTTGATCTTGGTCATGTGGGGGGTCATTCTGTTCGGGGGGCAGAAACCGCCCGCAAACAGGGCCGATTTTACCAGCCAACCCCGACTCCTACTCTTCATGGTGGACACTTCAATCAAGCGTTATGCCTATTACGAGGGGAATCGGTATCCCTCGACCCTGAAAGACCTCATTCCCCAATATTTGTCCTTCCGTGAAAAGGACCTTTATTTGCTGGATCGGCTGTCCTATCAGAGGGATTCAAAGATGGGATATTTGCTGTCCTTATCAAAACCTGTGCCGGGGCAAATGAAAATAACGATTTCGTCCAAGGGTATTGCCTATGAAGCCCCAATGGGCGGAGGGGCCTAGATGCAACGGGAGTCGGGATTTACACTGATAGAATTGATCGTTACAGTCGGTATCGTGGGCATTCTGGCAGCGACTGCCGTGCCCGCCTATCAGACCTGGCAGCAGCGTGCCTATGGGTCCGAGGCACTCGTCATGATGAAGCAAATCATGGACGGGCAAATCATGTACTATCTTGAAAACGATAAATTTTTCCCCGATGTCGGACCGGGCATTTTCATTCCTCCCCGAGAGCCGCTCACGGCGCAGGAACAGCAGTGGATCGAGCAGATTAAGACCTCCCTGAAGGTCGGTATTTCTCCCGGCCACAGACTCGAATACACTATTATCAATCATGACGCCTCCTGTGATGTGAGGATAAGTGCCTCCTTCCCTCTTTTCAAGCATGGTAAAAAAGCGCTCCATGGGAATTTGGATAAGGATGGAAAGGTGACCCTAATTGTTCCATAAGATCCACGCACGGATCCGTAGAAGGTGTTTTTCTTGGGGCCGCCCACTTGTAAATGAGCCCTGTAGATAATCAATATGACCTTTAATCTTCTTGTACAAAATGTATTGAGCAGTGGGTTGACATTTTCCGATCCGGAAAAGGTTCGGAAAATCATAATACTCAACACATTCCAGTTGGTGTTTATGATCGTCGCTCCACTCCTGGGGCTTTTTTATTGGGCAATAGGTGCGAGTTTTCTTTTTTACTCTACCCTTTGTGCTGCTCTCTTGATGGTTCCGGCCTTTTTCCTTTTAAGGAAAACAAAAAGTCTTCAATGGGTCGGCAATTATGCCATCCTTGTCCTCTGGGGCATGCTGCTCTTTATTTCGTGGAATACGGGAGCCGTGACCAATGAGGGCGTGATCAGACCTTCCTGGATCCTGAATGGGGGGCTTATCCTCTTTGCCATTTTTTTGAACGGCTATCTCTGGGGGACCGTTTGGATAAGCCTGGTTTTTGTGGAGATGGGGGTTGTTGTTCTTCTCTTCCGAAAGGGCTACACCTTTCCGAACGTCATTCCAAACGAGCTTTCAACCGTCTATGCCCTTGGCGCTTATATGGTGAGCCTTTTGGCCGTTATTTCCATTGCCTTTTTGTTTGAAAAAGTGCGATCGGATGCCTTGCTCCGGGATCAAGAAAAGGCGGCGGCCATTAGAGAAGCAAAAAAGTATATCGATGATATCCTGGAAAGATCCCCTGTTCCGACATTTGTCATGGACAGAAACCATCGGATCATTCAGTGGAATCGGGCATGTCAGGACCTTACGGGCGTTTCCGTCGGTGATATTCTGGGCAAGGGCGTATGGGAGGGTTTCGATATGGACGGCCGTGGCAGTATCGCCGACATGGTCCTGGACGACCCGAACGCCATAGAAGCGACCTATGGGGACTGCGTCGTGTCGAAGGGTGCGGATGGATGGTTTGAATTGGAGATGTTTTTGCCGAAACTGGGCGGGGGGCAGCGAGGGCTTGTTGCGGTCGCGCCGATCTCAGGTAACGGCGGCAACATCAGGGGCGCGATACAGACGTTCCGGACCTTGGGGATTCAAGGCAGAGTGGCCGAGATGTCGAAAGAAGGCGTCCAGGGCCCCATGAATGAATTTAATCACAGCCAGATCTTTAGAATAGACAGACAGGGTGAAATCGTTTACTGGAGCAGATCCTGCGCGGAAGCACTGGGCTATGATGCCTCAGAGATCATCGGGAAGAGTCCTTTCGTTTTCCTCGCCAAGAGATACCGGTCGGTATTTAAAGAAACGGTAATCCGGGCATTTCGGGGCGAGGTCGGCAAACGCAAGTCATGGAAATATTATTCAAAGGAACATAGACCCGTATATGTCCAGGCCAGGGTTTATGCCGTGGGGAAGCCATCCGGGCGAGCCAAAGAGTGCATGATTGTCAATACAGATATCACGGATCTAAGCTTGAGAATGAAGAAGTTGGAGCTCTATGCTGCAAACACAAAAGAGAAGCTGAAGAAACTGACGGATGAGCACGACTTACTCAAACGGAATATCGCGACGTTTATCCGAAAGAAAGAAGATTGAGGGCACGAGGAGGGTGCATGGTTTAAACCAGGAGCGCCTCAAACGACCTCGTAAACCATGATATCCGCGGCTTTTCCTTTGACCTTTCTGGGGCCGACCCTTCTTATCTCGACCCTTCCTTTGACACGGCGGTATGTCTCTTCTCCGATAAGAATTTGGTTCGGTTCGGCAAGGGATTCCAATCTTGAGGCAATATTGACCGCATCCCCGATAACCGTATAATCCATCCTCTTGGGCGATCCGACATTTCCCGCAACGACCCGGCCGGTATTTATGCCGATGCGGATGTGGAGGTCCCTGTCCCAGTGCGCCTTTTCCCGCATCATCGCCAGTTCCTGGAGCATCTCTTTAGCCGCCATGATCGCTCTTTCGGAATCGTCCTCTTTTTCCACCGGGGCTCCGAAAACCGCCATAAGCCCATCTCCCACGTATTTATCCAGGGTTCCGTCATATTTAAAGATAATATCGGTCATGGTTGAAAAGTAGTGGTTCAAGAGCAGATTGACCTCGCGTGGCGGCATTTCCTCCGAGAGGCGTGTAAAACCGATGATGTCCGTGAACACAATGGTGGCGGTAAGCTCATTCGGTTCCATGAGTTCCTGCCCCCCCTTAAAAACCATATCGATAATCTGGGGAGGGATGAACCTTTCCAGGCGGTTTCTCATTTGTTCTTCCTCGCGGATCTGCTGGTTGAGGCTCGCCTGCTCTATGACCATAGCCATTTGGCTCCCTATGGCCTTTAGGAGTTCAAGGTCGTCTTGGGTGAACTGGTTGTCAAATCTCACACTATCCAGCTGGATCACGCCGATAATCTTCTCATTTTTCCAAAGAGGGACGCAGATGGCGGATCGGATCTGTTTGATGAAGAGGCTCTTGGCATGATCCAGACGATTGTCAGTCATGGCATTGGACGTCAACAGGGCTACCTTGTCGCGAATAACCCTTTTAATAATCGTGCGACTGGCCTTCAATTCTCTTTTATCTCTCTTTTCACCGTCTCTCGATTTGACCACCACAGGAATGAGTTCATCTTTCTCTTCTTCTCCCGTGAGAATTAAAAAGCCGTAATCCGCATCAATGATCACAAAAATTAAATCCATGATCTTGTTGAGGAGTTCGTTGAAATCATGAATGGAATTTAGTTGTTTGCTGATTTCATAGAGTACAAAGAGGACCTTGTTGCTCCTCTCGAGGGAAGAGAGTTCAGCCCTGACCTCTAAGTTCCCCTCAACGTTTAAGGAACCCCCTGACAGGGGTTCCTGCCTGGGCAACATGAGAGAATCCACGGAGACCAGAAGCTCTTGAGATTCCCTTTGACCGGTCGGTTCAGGGCTGGTTTCAATGACGTGTTGCCGACCCTTTTCATCCTCACTTTCCGTGGTCAGAATCAGAGATTCGGCTGGCGGTGATGACTCATTGATATCGGCCAGGAAGACGATTCTTGCGGGACCGATGCCTATTTTATCTCCGCTATTGAGCAGGATGTTCTGGACAGACTTGCCGTTAACCTCCGTCCCATTGAAACTGCCCAGGTCTGTGAGCAAATAACCCTCTTTGGTCTCGATCATCCTGGCGTGATATCGTGACACGGCATGATTCGAAAGGACCACATCGTTATCCTTGCTGCGTCCCAGGGTTATTTCCTTTTTTGATAAGGGAAGGGTGTGAATGCGTCCTTCAAGGCCCATGATGCGGATCGTCGGCATGTTTTGTTCTCCACGATTGTTATTGCGCTTCAACGGACAGCAAGACAACGGTAATATTGTCCAATCCCCCGGCGAGATTGGCTTCCAGCACCAATGATAGTGCAATCTTGTAGAGGGGTTCGCCCCCATTGACATGGCATATTTCCAGTATCCGGCGATCATCGAGCATGTCATAGAGACCGTCAGAGCAAATCAGAAACAAATCACCTTTAGTGAATCGTGTTCGCGATACGTCGATTCTGGTGTCCTTTTGTACTCCCAAGGCATTGGTCAGAACATGCCTTTGCGGGTGTTTTCGGGCCTCCTCCGGGGTCAGTTTTCCCTCTTGAACCAGTTCTCCGACATAGGTGTGATCTTGGGTCATCCGGTCGAGTTTTCCGGCCCGGACCCGATAGAGCCGACTATCCCCCACATTGACAACCGCGAGGTGATTCTCCTCCACAAGGAGGCCCGTTAAGGTGGTTCCCATGCCGTTTGTCCCGGGAAGTTGCCCGGCTGTTTGAAAAATCCGGAGGTTGGCCAGAAACGTGCCCCCATAGAGTCGATTTTGTTCCATGGTCAAGCCCTCTTGTGCCTTGACCGGCCAGGGGATGACACCGGATCGGGAGTGAACGACGAATTCTTCGATGCACTTGACGGCCAACCGGCTGGCGGTCTCGCCCGATGCGTGGCCGCCCATGCCGTCAGCTATGAGATAAAGCCCCTCTTTGTCGTTAC
>CAYNYM010000140.1:6552-7462 GCA_964401325.1 uncultured Desulfobacteraceae bacterium
GGAAAAACCAAAAGAGAGACATTCCATGGAGATGTTGCCCTGAAAACAAATGAAAACGGCATTGATCAGCCGTTTTCCCGAAAGCGACAAAAGCCGCCCGCCCATTCAACCCTTTCCATGCCTTGAAGCCTCGGACAATGGTCTCGGGATGTTTCGGGAGGCCCGAATACGAAGACCCGTTCATCCTTCTATATGATTGTTTGAAGAATGGTGTCAATTCCTAATTTTGGACCGAATGGTGTCAAAGGAGAAAGGGAGAAGTGGATTGTATCGAGGCTACCATAGCCAGTTACCGTTCTTGTCCCACCGGCTGTTCACTCTGATACCGATTTTTGACAAGATGTGGTGAAAGAGAAAACGTCTGGTTCCTTTGAAGTAACCCAGATCGTCGCAGTGCTGATGGGGCTTGTAGCTCTGATCAAGGGCCTCAGCCAGCGTCAAGGTTTTAGCCGTTTTACCGGCAACGCAGATATAATCGAAATGAATGGAATGATAGAGCTTGTCCTCAAGGGTGACGACGACGACGGCGTTACTCGGCATTTTTTCGTTTACTGTGATATAAATACTCAGAAAGAAACCGATCAGGAGAAGACCAATCAGTACGACAATAATGACTTTGTATCTTTTCACCATGCGCTATTGTCCTATTGAAGCGTGAGCTGATCCTTTTCTTGCCTTTCAGGCAGTTCGCAATGAAATCAAAACGAATATCGGCTTAAGCAGGAACGCGCGTGAGTTATGTGTGAGTAGGGGAACAGGGATTTCAGTTCTTTTCTTCGTCTTCAATTTTAGGAACCGGAACCTTGAAAAATTCTATGCCTTCTTCCTCCATGACCTTTTCTTCCTCGGCAGTTGCAAATCCCTTGATGTTTTTTTTGTCCGTGACCCCATAGTGCATTTTCAGGGCCTC
>CAYNYM010000141.1:0-7459 GCA_964401325.1 uncultured Desulfobacteraceae bacterium
AGGAATCTGTAGAGTCAGAGAGACCTCACTGGCGACCCGCAAGTCATTACCGAAATTGATGCTTTCATAGCCCAGCAAGATAAAGAGAAAGATGCTGAGCAAATGGGTAATGAGGTAAACCACCTTCTGAGCGGTCTGAGGGAAATGCATGACAAGCACCTCAACAGCCACGTGTCCCCGTTTTACGGTCGTGTGGGCCATAGCGAGTGCCGCTACAGCCGCTCCCAGAAACCCTACAATCTCAAATGTCCCGGGGATTGGCATTCTGAAGATCCTCAGGACCACATCCGCGCAGGTGAGGAATGTCATCGCTATTAAGCACCACCCTGCAATGTAATTCAAGAAGTCACCTAAGCCTCGGACTCCTCTCGCACAAAACGCCATTGTATCACCTCGTCTTCCGTACTCTTCGGGGGGTTGCCCTCGGCAACCCCCCGCACCTTCCGCTTCATTGGTTACTTAGAGTACTTCTTGATCCCGTCTTTGATAAATTGGACATATTCCTTGCCGGGCAAACCCTTGCCTTCGGCGGCCTTGATATATTCTTCAAGGACCGGGGCAACGGCCTCGGCCCAACGCGCGCCCTCTTCAGCCGACATGGAAATCATTTTGTTTCCAAGACTCAAGCTGAATTCCTTTCCCTGCGCATCGGCCTCATCCCAGCCAGCCGCATGTTTTTGCATCCACTCGGCGCTGACCTCCTCGAAGACCTTTTTCACATCTTCCGGCAGGGCCGCCCATTTCTTTTTATTCATAGCCACATACATCGCGGTGGTATAACCGACGCTGAAACACTCCGTGGTGGACTTGACGACCTCACCCTGTTTCCACCCTTTCAAAACCTCGATCGGGCCGAAGGTTCCTTCGACAACGCCCTTCTGGAGGGCCTCATAGGTTCCACCCTGGGGCATGCCAACGGCTGCCGCACCGAGGGCCTTACACACTTTCGAACTGAAACCGGTGGCACGGATCTTCATTCCCTTGATATCTTCCAGGGTCTTGACGGGCTTCTTGGTATGGAGCAGGCCGGGACCATGCGCATGCATGTAGAGTATCTGCATTTCATCCAGCTCTTTGGGCTGGAATTTCTTATAAAAATCATTTGCCACCATGGTGGCCGCATACCCGCTGGTATAGCCGATGGGAAGATCCAGGGCCTCTATTGCGGGAAAACGCCCACGGGTATAGGCAAAACAGGACATCCCGATATCGCTCACACCCTTTATGACGCCGTCACAGATGGCGGCACCTTTGAGCAGGGCTCCTCCGGGAAAATAGGTGATTTTGACCTTCCCGTTGGTCCGTTTCTCGATCTCTTTTGCCCATGAATCGCCCAGTTTGCCATTGAAATGCGTCGGCGGGAAAAAATTACTGTAGGTAAGGTTTATTTTCTTAGCAGAAGCAACGTCGGTAAAGACCCCCATAGTAATGAAGGCCATTCCGATGGTGATGGCCGTAGCAAGCAAAAAAATTCTCTTTGTCATTCGGATTTCCTCCTTGAATAAGAAATGGAACAAGAACCTGCATTTCAAAACCCCAGCTTTAAGCAAGCAAGAAAGTTTTTTTTCACCTCCTTTCCAAGACTTCCTGATTACTGATTGTTATATCAGATTTCATCCCCGGATTAAAGGGGCGAATCCATCAATTATAACTATATTAAAGCTACAATATGACTAATAATTATGCCTGATATGTGTCAAGCAAAAACATTGGACCAAGCGCTGTATACAATAAATATCACTATAAAACAAGTAAGATTCCCCTGTTTGTACCCCCTTATCATAGGCTTAAGGTATAGCTCAGGAAGCACCCGCCCGGCAGATTCGGTGAATCACCGATCCAACATCAAGACATGATATACAAATTAGGCGGTGGAGTTGGGCGCAGATCGACGCCTTGACAGAAGCCCGGCTCTTCTCTAGGGTAAGAGACATTGCTTATGGAATACTGTGACCTCAATTGCCGGTACGCAAACCGGCCAAAAGACGAAGCCCTTGACGGGTCCGGCAGTTGTCGGACTTTTCAGGCCCTTTTCTGTGAGAAAAAGGGCCGCATTGTCCACAAAAACGCACCCTGCCCGGAAAAGAAAAAAAGGCCCCACCTCCCTCGAGAAAAGGAATGAGACCTCTCTATTATTGGCCGGACAATCGCTGTTCCCCTTCAACCGAGAAGGGCGGGGCGGGCCCTTACAATGTTACGGACGCCAGATAACCGCTTATGGCCCCGTCGTATTCATGGGTCAGTTTAAAGACCTTTTTGGCCAAGCGAAATCTGGTTTTCAAAGACGTACATCCTTCGGATGACGCCATCTCATCGAGCACTGCGTCGTAATCCACAGGATCCACGATGACGGTAACATCCCTGTAATTCTTGGCGGAAGACCGAAGCATGGTCGGGCCCCCGATATCGATGTTTTCAACGGCCTCTTCCAGGGTCACCCCCTCCTTGGCCACCGTTTTTTCGAACTGGTAGAGATTGACCACAATGAGATCAATATTCTTGATCCCGTGCTCCTTCATGGTCTTGACGTGTTCCGGATTATCTCTCAGGCCCAGGAGACCGCCATGGACCTTGGGGTGCAGGGTCTTCACACGGCCGTCCAGCATCTCAGGAAACCCCGTATACTCGGAGATATCGATCACCTCCACGCCCCCCTCCCGCATGGCCCTGGCCGTACCACCCGTAGACAGAATCTCGACACCGAATTTCGCCAATGACCGGGCAAACTCAACCACCCCACTCTTGTCGGTCACGCTAATGATGGCTCTCTCAATCTTTTTCATTTTTCCTCCTTCGAACGCACTTTCTATTGGTTTCTTCTGACGAGCAATCTATAATCAAACCCATTCGTTTATCAAGTCAGATCTTAGTGGACCTGGAAAATGAGGAAAATCGATCGGTCACGCCTCCCTTGGGAATCCCTTGTTTGATCAGACACCGGGGCATTTTTCAAGCAGGCCCGGGACGTCCTCCGGAACCCCGATACATGACCCCGCTTTTGTTTTGACAGGAACCCTTCTGGAGAGTAGAAGGGCGTGGTATCGGCTCAAATGGGCCGCAAAAAACTCAGGAAGGTATCTTCTAAAGCATGGATCCTGTCTACGGCGCATACAAAGTTCTCACTTCCGGGCTGTTCATGGCCGGCTTTCCGCCCTTCTGGATTTATACCCGTTATAGCGGGCGATACCGTAGGGGTCTCAGAGAACGTTTGGGCTTTGTCCCTCTTGAGGCCGTTGCAGGCCTTGGGGAGTCACCCCGAATATGGATGCATGCCGTATCCCTTGGGGAGGTCAAGGTTGCATCCTCCATTTACAGGGCCCTGATCGCCCTTGTCCCGGAATGCAGGGTCATCATTTCCACAACGACCGAACACGGCCTGGATCTTGCGCGCGAGACTTTTCAGGGGGCCCCCGTGATCTATGCCCCCATTGATGCCTTTTTCTGTGTAAAAAAGGCTCTTTCCAGGATTCGCCCTGATGTTATGGTCTTCCTGGAAACGGAAATCTGGCCTGCCTGGATGCATGAGGCCAAATATTTCGGCGCCAAAATTGCAATGCTCAACGGGCGCATCTCCCTCAGATCAGTGAAGACCTACGTCAAACTGCGTCCCTTCTTACGCCACGTATTGAACAAGCCCGACGCCTTCAGTATGATCCGTGAAGCCGATGCCCGTCGCATGATATCCATGGGGGCCGATCCGGGAAAAATCACCATCAACGGTAACGCAAAATACGACTTCCTTGCAGATCAGGTGGACCCTGACGCAAGAACCGAGATGCGCCTGTCCCTGAACCTGCACCCTTCCCAAAAGATATTTGTTGCCGGGAGCACCCGGGGAGGCGAAGAGGAGCTCATACTGGAGGTGTACGAAAAAATTCTGAAACAATTTCCCGACATGCTCCTTATTATCGCCCCCCGGCACATCGACCGGACCCCTGTCATTGAAAACCTTCTCAGGAGGCACGGTCACGCCTATCAGCTCCGTGGCGACATGAAAGAGCGCGGGGAAAAACGCACGGCACCCGTCGTGATCATGAACACCTTCGGCGAACTCTTCACACTCTACGGCATCGGCACCATCAATTTCTCCGGCGCCAGCCTGGTCCCATTGGGTGGGCAAAACCCCCTGGAACCGGCGTCCTGGGGCAACGCGGCCTTTTATGGTCCTTCCATGGATGATTTCCTGGAGGCAAAGGAGCTCCTGGAATCCGTCGAGGGCGGCATCGAGGTATCCTCTCCCGGGGATTTTGCGGAAAGGGCACTCTGGTTTTTAAACCACCCCGAAGAACTGCAAGCCCGCGGGGCAAGGGCCAGGGAGGCCGTCATGCACAACCGGCGTTCAGCGGAAAAACACGCCCGGGTAATTGCTCAGCTCCTGTGACGCCGTCCTTTTCCTTTACGTTTCGCCTCTGCCGGCCGAGATCGTTTTCTGCTTGAAGAAACAGACGTTGCATACATGCCCACTTTTCATTTATGGGTAGGCACAAGTTAACGCGCGGAGACCATGCCCCCAGGGCCCCGACGGAAACAACCCGGCATCACGAATCCCAGAAATAACCCTTGGGCACCACCACGATGCCCCTTGGGGTCATCGTGAACCGTTTACGGTCCTCTTCCGGCTTGTACCCGATCTCCGTATGGGGAGGGATGACGTTTTTCTTATCAATGATCGCCTTCTTGATCTTACAATGCCGCCCTATGACCACACCGTCGGAAATAACGGATTCGTCCACCATCGCCCAACTCCGTACCACCACATTGTAGGAAAGCACCGAGTTCCGGATAATGCCGCTCACGATGCAGCCGGGCCCCACCAGAGAATCCAGGGCCTTGCCCACCCGGAAACCTTCGGGGCGTTCGGTTGCAAAAACGAATTTTGCCGGAGGCGCCTGAATCTGGTTTGTATGAATGGGCCAACGGGTACCGTAAAGACTAAAATAGGGATCCACACCGGTCAAATCCATGTTGGCGTTCCAATAGGCATCCAGATTTCCCACATCCCGCCAGTAGCCGGAATCCCTGGTAGGTGATACCATTTGAAATTCACGTGTACCGTCTTCCAGAGTCACATTGATATAGTCCTCAATGCAGTTGGATTGGCCATACGGATAGGCATAGACCCGATGGCTGTGAAGGAGTTTTGGAATGATGTCACGACCGAAATCGTCCCCTTCTTGCGATTTCAGAATATCCATGAGCGTGTCGGTCTCGAAAAGATAGATCCCCATGGAGGCCAGGACATGGCCGGGAGCACCGGGGATGGTCTTGACGTTTATTTTGGGTTTCTCACGAAACCCGGAGATGCGAAAGTCCTCATCCACTTCGGCCACACCGAAATCACGAGCCAATGCCTTATCCACCTCCAGGAGCGAAATAGTCACATCCGCATTCTTTTCCCTGTGAGACTTGACAAAGAGGCTATAGTCCATCTTGAAGATATGATCCCCGGAGAGAATCAGGATCTGACGGGGCCTGTAGCGTTCGATAAGAAACAGGTTCTGGCGAATGGAATCGGCCGTTCCGCGATACCAGTCCAATCCCATGCGCTGCTGGGGGGGCACCTTTTTCAGAAAATGGCCCATCTCGTGGCTGAAGATGTTCCAACCGGCCTCCAGATGTTCGTTGAGGGAGTAAGATTTGTACTGAGGCAACACGATAATCCTATAGATTTGCGAGTTGACGCAGTTACTGAGGGTGAAATCGATGAGTCTATAGGTGCCACCAAAACGTACGGCCGGTTTGGTCCGATCCTGGGTCAGAGGCATAAGCCTCTCTCCCCTTCCCCCGGCCATGACAAAAGCGAGAATGTCTTTCATTTCCCTGACCTTTGGTTAAAGGTTACCTGAAAGAGTTGTCTTGCACAGGCCTGGTTAGAATGGCTGCCCTGAGTCAAGATGAGAATCCGTCCGGTGAGACCTTGATTCAATCCTCGAATCCGGAAGGTCGGCAAAGTTCCATTTGGAGAAACAGCTTGAAGCACGGATTATAAAAACATGCCGGATGGTGTGTCAAGTCACCGGGCAATTTCCCTGATCCGCAATTTAGGTTTCTTGTGACGATATTGACCAGGAATATTGACCAGGGCCAAAAGGTCGCTTACAATGACACATTGTGCATAAGTCCATCTGAGGCCCCTGGACCCGAGTAAAAAGATGCTCTCAAGTGCCGGAATAACAAAAGGAAAAACGCCAGACCCTGTTGGGACCCTGGGCACCTTTTCCGGTGTATTCACCCCCAGCGTCCTGACGATTCTCGGCATCATCCTTTTCCTGCGGCTTGGCTTTGTCGTGGGAAACGCCGGTCTATTCCGGTCCCTGATCATTATTGCCCTGGCCAATGCCGTCTCAGTGCTCACCAGCATATCGCTTTCCGCCATTGCCACCAATATCAAGGTCAAAGGGGGCGGGGATTATTATCTCATCTCCCGGACCCTTGGCGTGGAATTCGGGGGCGCCATCGGCATCGTGCTCTTTCTTGCCCAATCCGTCTCCGTGGCCTTTTATTGTATCGGTTTCGGTGAGGCCCTGGCCGGCATGCTCCCGGAAATGACAGGAAAAATGCCCCAGTTTATCGCCGCCCTCGCAGTCTCCTTCCTTTTCATATTCGCCTGGCTGGGCGCGGACTGGGCCACCAAGTTCCAATATGTGGTGATGGCCATGCTGGTTTCGGCCCTCGTCTCCTTTTTCTGGGGGGGACTGGCCGAATGGGAACCCGCGACCTTTTCAACGAACTGGCTCTTGGCAGGATCCGCACTCCCCTTCTGGGTCCTCTTTGCCATCTTCTTCCCGGCCGTGACCGGTTTTACCCAGGGCGTCAGTATGTCGGGAGACCTCAAGGATCCGGGCAAGAGTCTCCCTTTGGGCACCTTCCTGGCCGTCGGGATTGCCATCATCGTCTATTTCGGGGTTGCCCTGGTCTTTGCAGGTGCGATTCCCGGCGAAGACCTCAGCCATGACTACGGCGCCATGAATCGAGTCGCCCGTTTCGGCATTCTCATCGATGCCGGGGTGATCGCCGCCACCCTTTCCTCGGCCATGGCCTCTTTCCTGGGGGCGCCCCGCATCCTCCAATCCATGGCCGGGGACCGAATCTTTCCTTTCCTGCTGCCGTTCGCCAAAGGTTACGGCCCTGCCAACAACCCCAGGAGGGGCGTTTTACTCACGACAGGCATCGCTTTTGTGACCATTGCCTTGGGCAATCTGAACCTGATCGCGCCGGTGGTCTCCATGTTCTTTCTGGTGTCCTACGGACTCCTGAACTATGCCACCTTTTATGAAGCGCGTGCCGCAAGTCCGTCTTTTCGGCCGCGTTTCCGTTGGTTCGACCGGCGATTCAGCCTCCTGGGAGGTCTTGCCTGCCTCGGCATCATCCTGGCCATTAACCTGACGGCCGGCGCCGTCGCCGTGGCGGTTCTCTTTGCCATCCACCAGTATTTGAAACGAACGGCGGGCCCCGCAAG
>CAYNYM010000142.1:0-7452 GCA_964401325.1 uncultured Desulfobacteraceae bacterium
ACAAAGGCCCTTCCGAGGTGTTTTCCAGATGCGACTGGTTGCAGGGCTTGGGACTGGATGTGCCGGCGGTCACGGAACTTCTGTGGCGCCTGAACCGAATGGGGGCAGACCTTCCCACCGGTATCCTGAGCATGGACGGCGCCTGCCGGGCCATATCGGCCCTCATAGGGAGACGCGCGGCGTAGGACGGTTCCGAAATACCGAATCTCGGTTGGCCCCGGAAGAAATTTAGCTCACTGGAATTTCAATTATGTATAATCTCGGTCAATATATCCCCCAACGATCTCTCATCCACAGTCTGGACCCCCGTATCAAAATCCTGTCCGTGGTCCTGCTGAGTCTTGTCATCCTCAACACGCAAGCATTGACCGCCGTGGGGATCAGTATCTTTCTGATTTTACTCATCCCCGCCTCCCGCATTCCCTTTCGGCAAATTCTGAGCTCTCTCAAGCCCGTCTTCCCTTTCCTTTTGCTCCTTTTCTTGCTCCATCTGCTCCTCACGGAAGGAGAGCCTGTCCCCCCCTTTCCCCCCTGGAGGGTAACCCCCACCTATAGCGGCCTTTTTCGGGGCGTCATGGTGACCTGGCAATTCGCGCTCCTGATTGTAAGTGCCTCCTTCATGACCATGACCACCCCCCCGATAGAACTGGTGAGTGGCCTTGAGAGCCTCCTTCGGCCCTTCAAATGGATCGGGGTTCCCTCTCATGACGTGGCCGTCATGGTCTCTGTGGCCTTGAGATTCGTACCCACCATCCTCGAAGAGATCAAGTGCATCAGGGAGGCGCAAATGGCCAGAGGCGCCGATTTCAAGACCGGTCGCCTCTTTCACCGTATCAGGGCCCTGGTATCCCTCTTGATTCCGCTCATCGGCAATGCCTTCCGCCGGGCCGACGAACTGGCCACCGCCATGGAAGGCCGAGGCTATGCCGGGGGCCCTCGCACCTATATGCATGAGCTGCGCCTGACCGTCAGGGATTACGGCGCCATCGGGGTGATGGTCCTTATCGGGGTCACGTGCCTGTTTCAGGATTTTTTCTTTCAATGGTTGAACCTCTGAGGTGAGAGTTAACGTCTTAAATTCATATTCACGTGTAAACGAACAAGGAAAACATGATGAACGGTCGTCCTGGTGTTTTCAACCGATCCCACTCCCTCGGAATTCTCATCGGAATCCTCCTCTTCCTGCTTTTACCGGTAAACGGCCCCTGCGAGGAATCGAGAAAGGTGCCCCTGCTCGACCAAGCCCTTGAAACCGTGGGACTTGCCAGAAATGATATCCAAATTCGTCCGGACCTCTCCGACAGTGTCCAGGTCCTGAGCCTTTTCCAAAAATGGATCAAGGCCCCCCTCGCGGCCCCTCGTGAGGCCCAGGGCATGGCAAGAGAACTCCTTAAAGCGGCCACCCGGCCCCAGGTCTTTCTCAACACCCTTGCCCGGCCGGCCGATTGCGAGCCTCCATCCCTCCAAACAGCGAACCTGGGGCCCCATTTCATCCTTCCACCCGGCCTCCCGGAGGAACTGGCACAGGGCATTTTGCTTCTCTTGGATGCCCTTCAAAGTGCCGAGGAGATCCTGGCGCCCCTGATGAGCAGGGTCTCCCCGGAAGAATCAAGACTCCTTGAAAAATACGTGTACCCCGAGGCCGCATCAAGGGAGACCCGGGACAAAGAAACGCAAGGACTCCCGAAGACAAGGGAAATAAAAGAGGCCCTGCGGATTCTGGAAAAGATCGACCGCATGGCGATCCTGGAATCCGCCCTTGTCCTCACGCAGGCCCTTGAAAAAACGGTGGACATCCTCGCCCGGGTCGGATCCCGGGAGGGGGCTTTGGACCCGGTCTCCTTCATGACACCGGTGGGCCGCGTCAAGATCGGCGGCACGGGACCGGATACGTACCGGGAAGAGGCCGCCCTGATCATCGATTTGGGGGGAGACGATACCTACCATGGAGAGGTTGCGGCCGGGCGCGACGGCCGATGCGCCCTTGTCCTCGACCTTGACGGGGATGATCTCTACCTGGGCGAGGACTTTACCCAGGGTGCAGGGTTCCGGGGGATCGGGATTCTCTGGGATCTCAAAGGGGATGATCTCTACCGGGCCGAAAGATGTTCTCAGGGTGCGGGTCTCTTCGGGATCGGCCTGCTCGTGGACGGTTCGGGTTCGGATGTGTATCTGGGCGAATCCTTTGTCCAGGCCGCTTCCCTCTGGGGATGGGGCGGGCTTATCGACCTCGAAGGGGAAGACACCTACCGGTGCGACCATGCCGGTCAGGCCTATGCCGAAGTCATGGGCATCTCCTGCCTGACCGACGTGGAGGGCAACGACAAATACCTTTCCGGTGCACGGGCCCCCGACCGCAGGGAACCCTGCATGAACCAGAGCTTTTCACAGGGCTTTGCCGTGGGCATGAGAGATACGGCTGCCGGGGGATTCGCGCTTCTCGCAGACGGATCGGGAAACGATCATTACCAGTGCGGGTACTTCGGCCAGGGGTCTTCCTACTGGATGGCCGTCGGTATTCTCTATGACGAGAGGGGCAAGGACACCTATTCGGCGCGACGCTATTCCCAGGGGGCGGGGATTCACTTCTCCCTGGGCCTTCTCCTGGATGCAGAGGGCAACGATCATACCTGTTCCTGGGCCGTTTCCCAAGGATGCGGACATGATTACGGCATCGGCATGCTCATCAATGAATCCGGAGACGACACCTATGTCTCGGACTGGCTTTGCATGGGCGCCTCGGAGGCCAATGGTATCGGCCTGTTCCTGGATAACGCCGGGGATGACGGCTACGACAATCCGCAGGGCATGGCCGTGGGCCGGCTCACCCCAAATAGACGGGCCGGAGGTCTGGGGCTCTTTATCGATGCGGGCGGCAAGGATCGTTATTCCGGTCCGGGCGGTGATAACAGCGTCTGGGGCCTGAACCGCTGGAGTATCGGCATGGATGGGAGTCAGGGGCCGTCCGGCGGTGTGCATCTTTCCCCTCCCCAGGGCCCCCCTCCCCCCAACAGGACGGCTGAAAAACAAAGGCAAAAGGAACTCGACAGACTCTCGAGTCTGCTCCGCCGGGCCGAGGCCCTGCCCCAGCCGGCAAAGACCGAGGATCTTCTGGCCGCGGCCTCCCACTGGGGCCATGAAAGGGACCTCCCCAAGGAGGCCGGAGAAAGGCTCCTTGCCCTGGACGGGGCACAGACCGTTCCCCTTGTCGCGGCCTTTTTGGACACCCCCGAGATCATGACCCTCATCTACATGCAGACCTTTTTCTCCGTGCATGCATGCACGGCCCTCCCCCTGCTGATCAAAAAAGCGCAAGATCCGGATTCCCGTGTGAGAGCCAGGGCCCTGTCCTATCTGGGGGCATTGCGGGATACCCGCGCCCTCACGGCCTGCATCAAGGGCCTGGACCATGACTCATGGAAAGTCAGGTCATCCGCGGTCGGGGCCGTCGGTGACATCCTCGACAAAAATCGCCTGAAGGGCCTTCTTCCCTTCAAAGAGGTCCTTGCCAAGGCCCGGGAAAGGCGGGACCCGACCCCCCTCGAAGGCTACCTCAGGGAGGCGCAAGACCCCCTCAAGGCCCTCTCTGTCCTTACCCGGTCCGCACCCCTTGACTATGCCACTTACCGGCGTTTAAAAAAACTACCAGAAAAAGATAAAAAAACCGAATGGTTGAATGATTTTTCTCATGTCCTTTTTGAGCACCTGGACGAGACCGTGGCCCTTGTGGAAAAATGGATCGCTGATATTCAGGAATCAAGGAAGATTGCGCCACGAATCAAGGCGTTGCTCAATGACCCCGATCCGGGGGTGAGAAAGGCGGCCGCCTATTCGCTCGCGCAATTGGAAGACACGACCGCCCTTCCCCACCTGCTTTCCCTTCTCAAGGACCCCGCCCCTTGGGTTCGTGACGCCGCCGTGCTGGCCCTTGCCCGGTTCGGCAACACGGCCGTCGACCCCCTTTCCTGCGCCATGGACGCGGAGGGTTCCTCCTTCAAGATACTCGCGCTGGACCTATTCGGAAGGATCAAAGGCAGGGAGGCTGAAAAAATCATTGGCAAATATCTGAATGACCCCCACCCCGGTGTGAGACGCGCTGCAGGGCAGGCCCTGGTAAAGGGGAGGGAGGAATAAGGGTGGGGAGAGAGTGCGTAAAGAATCCGGGTTCGGAGGGCCAGGCTTTGGTCTAGCCCCTAAGGGGGGCAAAAGTTACAAGTGATCTAAAGTTTCGAGTGACTAAAGTTATGGCCTTTCAGAATTCAGGCTTTTGAAAAAAGGTGGTCATGACCCATCCATAGGTGAACGCGTTTCAAAAAAACAAACCGTTAAATTTTGATGGAATTACCGGGAGGTGAGTTTGATCTCGATACGTCGGTTCTTACGATAGGCCTCGCCGGTTTCGGCCGGGTCAATAGGGTGAAATTTACTGTGACCGGCCGCGACCATTCGTTTTTCAGGGACCCCCCGGCTCGCCAGAAACCTGACCACCGCCACGGCCCTTGCCGTCGAGAGCTCCCAGTTCGAGGCAAATTGCGCGTTATGGATCGGTACCCGGTCCGTGTGCCCGTCTATCCTCAGGATCCATTTGAGATCTTTAGGGATTTTACGGGAAAGCTGTTGGAAGATGGTCGCCATTTTGATCAGGTGGCCCTTGCCCTCGGTCCCGAGTTCCGCGGATCCTGACCCGAACAGCAACTCGGCCTGAAGCACGAACCGGTCCCCTTTGATACGCACATAAGGGCTATCACCCAAGATTTCTCTCAGGCGCCCGAAGAATTCGGATCGGTATTGCTCCAGCTTGTTGACCCGCCGCGCCAGTTCGATGTTCAATCGTCTTCCCAGTTCTTTCAACTCGGCCTCGCGGGCACCTTTTTCCGCTTTCACCACCTCGAGCGCACGGCCGATCTCTTCCAATTGCCCCCTTAGGGCGGCCATCTGTTGGTTCAGAAACGCCACCTGCGCCCTTGCGTCGGCCGAAAGCCTCCGTTCCTCTTCAAGGGCCTGTTTCTGTTCACCCACGACCGCGGAAAGGGCCTGAATCCGAATATCTTTGTGTTCGATTTCCTTTTGGGCGAGCACGGTTCGATCTTCCTGGTCGGCAAGCCGGGCCTCGAGGGCCTTGGATCTATCCCGCAATGTCACGATCTCGGTCTGCCTTGATTCCAGGGCCCCGGCCAGTTGAGCGACCCGCTCTTCCAGCTCCTCGCGCACCCTCTGAAGGGCATCGATGTCTTCCTGCAGGCTGGCCATGAGGCCCAGTTGCCCTTTGATTTTCTCCCGGTCCACGGCGGAGCGCTGCGTCAAATCGGCGACCCGCATATTCAAGTCCTGTCGTTGTTCGATCAGACTGTTGACCCTTCCGGACATCTGCGCAACCTCACTGGCCAATGCCTTGCTCTTCTCTTCTTCCAGCCCCAAGAGCTCGGTCAGCTCGGCCAGGCGCCTGTGCAGGACATCCAATTCACTTTCCTGACCGGAAAGGATTTCGCTCAGCAGGAAATGGGCGACCGCGAAGATCATCAGGACAAAGATAACGACCATGAGGAGCGCGGAGAGGGCGTCCACATAGCCAGGCCATACGTTGACCGAACGCATCGAGTGTCGTTTTGCTGCGGAAATCATCGCCTGTGCTTCTTACTTTCCTGTGTTTTCGAAGGTTCGAGTGGGATTTCGCTGCCCCTTTCTTCCCCGTTTTGGATCAAGCGGTCCATGTGTGCATTTTGTTCATGCATTTCCGTAATGAGGATCGCGAGTTGGTCTCCGACGGATGCCCTTTCCATGGACGGCGCCTCTTGGTCGATTTCCGGTTTTTCCACCCTGTCGATCAATTGTGTCACCCCCCACAACCACTCTTCCATATCGTTGAAGAATCGATTTTGGGCATGTCCTGCCTGGATGTCCAGAAAACCCAGGACCAGGGAACCGCCCAGACCGAAAAGCGAAGAGCTGAAGGCGGTTCCCATGCCGTTGAGGGGTTCCTGAAGGCCCAGTTTCAATGTCTTGAAAACCAGGGCAAAATCCCGATTTCCCACCTCCAGGCTCCCGATCACATTCACCACCGCGGCGATGGTGCCGAGAAGGCCCCAGAAGGTCCCCAGGAGGCCGAGAAAAATCAGCAACCCGATCATGTAGCGGGAGATCTCCCGTGATTCGTCCAGGCGCCCGCGAATACCGTCGAGTACGGTCTGCAGGGACAAGGCCGATAGCCTGAAACGGTCTCTGTGAATGCCGGACAGATGCTTTGTGAGGGGTTTGAGCAGTTGCGGGCTTTCTTCGGCCACCGATACCCCGATGCCACCGGTTCTGAACATCTTCATCCAGGAGATTTCGGGCTCCAGCCTGAACACCTGACGCATGTTGATCGCGATGCCCACGCCGAGGGCCCCGAGGATAAGGAGGTTGAACCCCCAATTGGCCATAAAGGCGGATGCAAGGGGCGCATACAGCAGGGCACAAACGCCGCCGACAACGGCAAGATAGATACACATGAAATACAGGGACTGACGCGGATTGCTCATAGGACGACCCGAAGCTGTTTGGTTGTGTTTTGGGCGAAATCCTTGTTTTGCCGCCGATCGACCCTGCTCAAGAAGATGCCTGCGGGAAGAGATTGGACTTTTCGGAAGAGGAAGAGGTGGTCACGCAGCCGGTTACGGCAAAATTCATTCTCGGGGCACTTTGACGAATGCATCGAATTTGAGACATTCACAAGATGCCGCTATCATGCATCATTTTCAATAACCCACCAAGGGCACCGAGTTGAAAACAGGATATGTCTTTAACCCTTCGTGTCCTTCGTGGTGGAAATCCGATTTTTTGCAAAGCCGTAAAGATCGGGGCTTTACCCTTTAACCGCAGAAACCCTTATCACGAAACCCGGTGAAATTCAACTGCTCAATAAGGCCCCTGACCCATCATCAAGGCCTATTTTTCGGCAAAGTAGAGTGTCTGAAAATCCTTGAGAAAATTCCTGAGTTTTTCGACATGGCTCAAATCCGTCGTTTGCTTGCATTTCATGCTGTAGAGTAACAGTTGATGGAGCAACCTGATTTTTTTCTCATATTCCTTGGCGTCCTCCTTGATACGCTGGGTCATGAAATATTGCGCCACAATTTCCTGCAGGTCGTCGGCATGACGCTCCTTGTTCATGACCCAACGAATGAGCTGGTTGGAATGATGCGGTGACGTCTTCTCAATCTTCATGATTTCGTTCATGGATTTCTCGATGGTGGTGATATGCTCACTGATCATCCTGATTCGCATCTCGTCATCGTAAATTCCGCAGGGTATTTCACAGTGGGCATATACATTGAAGGAGACAAAAATCAAGGAAGACAAAACAACCAAAAATTGTAAGGTTTTCTTTTTCATCATGACCTCCTTTTGTTTGTTATTTGGTAACTGTTCAGGTTGTTTAGGCTGTAGGCTACAGGCTATTAGTTTCCGAACCCT
>CAYNYM010000143.1:0-7437 GCA_964401325.1 uncultured Desulfobacteraceae bacterium
CCTGCGGTACCTCACAGCCTAAATGCCTACAGCCTATCTAGCTGAGTAGTTACTCGATTCGATAGAATCACAAGATGCTGCTGTCAATTGTGATATGTCAATCAAAGATGACTGAATATGATATATATAATTATATAGCTATGTGAATCAAGTATATGTTGTCTTATTTATTTTAAATTAAAGAAAAATTCGGGAAGCCATAGAGCCTTTTCCTTTAGACTTTGTCCTTCTCCACCCTCTTTATGGAAAACGCCGTGATCCTCCAGTTGCAGTCCCAGGGGTAATTATTCGCCCGAAATTTTTCAGTGGGAAATCGCGCTGAAATAGACATCATTTGACGGATCGATGAAAAGGCTGTATCAAAAAATATTTAAGGGCTGAACATGGCCTGTTTTAGAAATCTCCCCCATAACACCCGCTCCACTGGTGGTCGCTGATAGAATGGTTCCAAAATTGGTGGAGGGATTTCATGAAAGAATTAAAGGCGGTGCACATCAGTGATTCTGAAATTGTTGACCCATGAAAGGGAGGGAAAAATGACCCCGACTCTCACACTTGAAATCTTTTCCGATTATGTCTGACCCTGGTGTTATTTCATTACCGGGCGTATTGAACGGCTTAAAGAGGCATACGAAATCGACGTTAGGTGGCGGGCCTTTCCCCTTCATCCGGACACCCCGGAGGAAGGGCTTTTGCTTGAAGCGCTTTTTGCGGATTACCCCATGGACGTCGATACCATGATGCGCCATTTGAAAAAAACGGCGGCCGATGCGGGATTACCTTTCAAAGAGCGTAAAAAGACATACAACAGTCGCCTGGCCCAGGAATTGGGATACTGGGCGGAATCAGAAAACAGGGGAGATGCCTTCCTCAGGGCGGCCTTCAAGGCCTATTTTGCAGACGGGAAGAATCTCGCAAAAATGCCGGTGCTTGTGGATTTGGCCGCATCCGTCGATCTTCCTCGTATGGAAGCGCAAACGGTTCTTCGGAAAAGGGCATTTAAGGCGGTGGTGGACGCGGATTGGTCCCTGGCGCGGGAGAAGGAGATTACGGCCGTTCCCACCTTGTTCCTGGATCGAGATAAATTGGTCGGCGCGCAGCCCTACGACAGGCTGGAAAGATTCATGAATGCCCATGGTATCAAAAAAAGGAAGGAAACCTAGAAGGCAAACCCCGGGGCCCCCAGTGGGTGTCCTCATCCTTTGCCAAAGGGAGAATGGCCGCCCGGGACACAAAGACTCCGGGTACCTTGATTAGAGAGTGGGTTGAAAAAAATGCATTTTCAGGTTGCAAAATAGCTACAATATAGTTACAATTCAAAACGTTTAAATGCTTCAGCCTTTAACATGCTGATTCCTAAGGAGATATATATGGCTGACGAGGTTAGAGGATCTGTGCTGGTTGTGGGAGGGGGTATCGCCGGGATGCAATGCGCCCTCGATGCGGCCAATTCTGGATACTATGTCTATTTGCTGGAAAAGAGCCCTTCCATTGGCGGGGCCATGGCCCAATTGGACAAGACGTTCCCCACCAATGACTGTGCCATGTGAATTATCTCGCCCAAACTGGTCGAGGTCGGCCGGCATATGAACATCGAGCTTATTACTTATGCGGACTTAGAGTCCCTGGAAGGTTCCCCTGGCAATTTCAAGGCAAGAATCAGAAAACGGGCCCGCAGCATCAATATGGACCTCTGCACCGGCTGTGGCGTCTGTGTTGAAAGCTGTCCGGTTACCAACGAGGCCATCCCCCTGAGCCAGGGATAACCCACCGATAATACATGCGCTCTCTTGATGCAGGAGGAAATCACCCATGAGCCAGGTCAATTACGCCCAGGCCGATCAAGAGCCCGAAATCGATTACACGGAGTTGGATCGAATCATAGAGGAAGACTTCGATAACAATAAAGAAAACCTTATCATGATGCTTCAGGCCATCCAGGGCCGTTACAATTATCTGCCCAGGCCGGCCCTGGCCTATCTGTCCGAGAAGATAGGCGTTCCTCTAAGTAAGATATACGGTATTGGCACATTTTACAGCACCTTCAGCCTTGAGCCCAGAGGAAGAAACATCCTCTCAGTCTGCCTGGGCACGGCCTGTCATGTGAGGGGAGCCGCCAGGGTCATCGAAAGAATAGAGGAGGCCCTGGGCATTACTGCGGGGGAGACGACCGATGACACGCGTTTCACCTTGGAGACGGTGCGGTGTATCGGATGTTGCAGCCTCGGACCGGTGGTCAAGGTCAACGAAGATATTCACAGCCGGATTTCGTCGGATCAAGTGGAGGAAGTCTTGGATCAGTATGAATGATCCATCTTAAACACGCGAGAACAGGGACGGGGACGATGAAGATTCAGTCTATTGAAGACCTGGAAAAAATAACTGCGGAATACACCAAGAAGATCTATTCCCCTCAGGGTATCAAGGTCAACGTGGGTATGGCTTCCTGCGGCATTGCGGCCGGGGCCAGGGCGGCCTATGAAAAGGCCCTTGAGGCGTATCCTCAGGGCAACGGCGTTGAGATCTGTCAGACGGGATGTATCGGGTTCTGTGAAGAGGAGCCCTTGGTGGAGATCGTTGCAAAGGGAAAACCGAGGGTTGTCTACAAGCGCATGACCGAGGAAAAGATCCTCGATGCGATCCAGGGGTATCGGCAAGGGGAGTTCAATAAGAAGTGGATACTGGGTCAGATGAATGATCCTCGCTCCCTGCTGGAAGATGACATAGTCAATCCCCTTTTGGGGGTCGAACCTCTGGAGGGTATTCCCATCCTGGAAGAAATCCCCTTTTATCGGGGGCAGATCAAACTAGCCCTGCGTAACTGCGGATATATCGACCCGGGCTGCATTGAAGAGTACATTGCCAGGGGAGGCTATTTTGCTATTCTGCGCGCTATCGGCGAACTGGAGCCCGAAGAGATTATCAAGACCGTGAAGACCTCCGGTTTGAGGGGCCGGGGAGGTGGTGGCTTTCCAACCGGCGTCAAGTGGGCGACCTGCGCCAAACAAAGAGGAGCCAAATATATCATCTGCAATGCAGATGAGGGGGATCCGGGTGCCTACATGGACCGGAGCATCCTGGAGGGAGATCCTCACAGTGTTCTGGAGGGCATGCTGATCGCCGGTTATGCCATGGGTTCCAGTGACGGGTTTATCTATGTGCGAAACGAGTACCCCCTGGCCGTGAAACGCCTGCTGGCGGCCATCAAACAGGCAGAGGCCCGCGGCCTGCTGGGGGAAAACATCGGCGGGACGGATTTCAGCTTTCACATCCAGATCTCCACAGGGGCCGGGGCCTTTGTCTGCGGCGAATCGACAGCCTTGATGTCCTCCCTGGAAGGTCATGTGGGAAGACCGAGAGCCAAGTACATCCACACCGTGGAAAAAGGGTTCAGGGACAAACCTTCCAATCTCAATAACGTGGAGACATACGCCAATGTGCCCGTCATCCTTCTGAAGGGGGCTGAGTGGTATACCGGCATGGGCACAGAGCACAGTAAGGGCACGAAGGTCTTCAGCCTTGTAGGAAAAATCAAGAACACGGGTCTGGTGGAGGTCCCCATGGGGATCTCCCTGAGGGAAATCGTATTTGATATCGGGGGCGGTGTCCCCAAGAAAAAGTCCTTCAAGGCGGTTCAGACAGGGGGTCCCTCGGGCGGTTGTGTTCCGGAGCCCTTCCTTGATCTGCCTGTAGACTATCAGAGACTGGCCGAAGTCGGATCCATCATGGGCTCAGGGGGCATGATCGTCATGGATCAGGACACCTGCATGGTGGAGTTAGCCCGTTATTTTCTGGAATTCCTGAAAGAGGAATCCTGCGGACAGTGCAATCCCTGCCGTGAGGGGATCAAGCGCATGCTGGAGATCCTCACCGACATCTGCGGGGGCAAGGGCAAAGAGGGCGACATTGAGTTGCTCGAGGAATTAGGCGGTATGGTCCAGAAATTTTCCCTCTGCGGCCTTGGAACCTCGGCCCCGAACCCGGTGCTGACGACCATCCTCTATTTTCGGGATGAGTATGAGGCCCATATTCGGGATAAGAAGTGTCCCGCCGGGGTTTGCAAGAGCCTCTTTCATTATGAGGTTGATGAGGAGGCCTGTACCGGCTGTCACCTCTGCGCCCTCAAGTGCCCCCAGGAGGCGATCACGGGGGAAAAGAAGAAAGCGCATCGGCTGGATCAGGAAAAATGCATCAAGTGTGGTATCTGCTATGATGCCTGCAAGTTTGACGCCATTGTGGTGAGATAATCAAGCACTCAAGAAGGGTGATGACGATGGTCACATTTAAGCTCAACGGTAAAACGGTTCAGGGAGAAGAAGGACAGACGATCCTTCAGGTAGCCGAACAATACGGTGTCGATATTCCGGCCCTCTGCTACCACAAGGCCCTGGAGCCGGCCGGCATGTGTCGGCTTTGTACGGTGGAGGTCTTTGACGGGAGGAGGACCCGTTTTGTCACGTCATGCAATTATCCCATATGGGAGGGTATGGACGTCAAGACGGATACGGATACGGTTCATGAAGGGCGGAAACTGATCGTGGAACTGCTTCTCGCCCGGTGCCCGGAAGTACCTCTTCTACAAGAACTGGCGAAAAAATACGGCATCGAAGAACCACGCTTTTTAAAAGAAGATGACGATTGCATTCTTTGCGGCCTCTGCGTCAGGATCTGCGAGAAAATGGGCAATGCGGCCATCAGCCTGACAGGTCGTGGTGCCGACATGAAGGTGGACACGCCCTTCCATATCCAGACCGATTTTTGCATGGCTTGCGGGGCCTGCGTTTCCGTGTGCCCCACCGGACACATCAAACTCGAGGATATCACCAAACACGTGGTAAAACCGATACCCTCCGAGTACGACATGGGCCTCAGGGGCCGGAAGCCGATCTATGTACCGTATGCCCAGGCCATTCCCAATACCCCGGTCATTGACCGGACCAAATGCATGCATTTCAAGACGGGAGGCTGCAAGATCTGCACGGAATTTTGCGCCGTGGGGGCCATTGACCACACCCAGCAAGATGAGATGGTGGAACTGGATGTGGGGGCCGTGATTCTTGCACCCGGATTTGCGCCCTTTGATCCGACACCATACACCGCCTACAAGTATGCACGGAATCCCGACGTCGTAACCAGCATGGAGTTTGAACGCATATTAAGCGCCACCGGACCATTTCAGGGCCACATACAACGGCCGTCGGACGGTCGGGAACCCAAGAAAATTGCGTGGCTGCAATGCATCGGATCGAGGGATCAGCATCAGTGTGATCACGGTTATTGTTCTTCCATCTGCTGTATGTATGCAGTGAAAGAAGCGGTCATTGCCAAGGAGCATGCCGGGAGCGAATTGGACTGTGCCATCTTTTACATGGATATGCGTACGCATGGCAAGGACTTTGAGCGATATTACGACGATGCCAGGGAAAAACACGGCGTTCGATTTATCCGTTCCCGGGTGCCCACGGTGGATGTCGTCGAAGGCCGAGATGATCTCGTGATCCCCTATGTGGACGAAAAGGGTGATATCATTCGTGAATCCTTTGACCTGGTCGTCCTCTCGGTGGGGTTGGAAACGCCTCCTGAAATGGTGGAACTGGCGGAAAAACTCGGGATTGAGCTGACGGATGGGAAATTCTGCAACACCGAATCCTTTCGACCCGTTACGAGCTCCAGAGAGGGCGTCTATGTCTGCGGTGCCTTTCAGGGCCCCAAAGACATCCCCCAATCCGTCATCGAGGCAAGCTCTGCAGCCGCGGAGGCCGGTGCCCTTTTGAGTCCCTCCCGGAATACGCTTACAAAGGAAATTGAGGTTCCGGAAGAGATCAACGTCATGGGTGAGCGTCCCCGAATCGGCGTGTTCGTGTGCCAGTGCGGCATCAATATCGGGGGTATCGTGGACGTTCCGGCGGTTCGGGACTACGCGAAATCCTTGCCCTATGTGGAATATGTAAAGGATAACCTTTTTACCTGTTCCACCGATACGCAGGATACTATCGCCCAAGAGATCAAAGCAAAGGGACTGAACCGGATCGTGGTGGCCGCGTGCACACCCAAGACCCATGAGCCCCTGTTTCAGGAGACCCTGGTCAGTGCGGGTCTCAATAAATATCTTTTTGAGATGACCAACATTCGCAATCAGGACTCCTGGGTCCACAAGGACAATCCGGAAGAGGCCACGGAAAAGGCCAAGGATCTGGTTCGAATGGCCGTGGCCAAGGTGGCCCTGATGGAACCCCTCATGGAGGCGGAGCTGGATGTCAATCCGCACGCCTTGGTGTTGGGCGGTGGCATCTCCGGGATGACCTCGGCCAAGAGCCTTTCCGGGCAGGGATACAAGGTTTCTCTCGTGGAGCGCTCTGAGGCCCTTGGCGGGCAGGCCCGCAATCTGTTCAAGACCTGGAAGGGCGAGGATGTCCAGGAGAATCTGGCCAATCTCATGCAATCCGTTGAATCGGATCCCAATATCGAGATCCACCTCAATACCGAACTCAGTCACGTAGAGGGCTTTGTGGGAAACTTCAAATCCGTTTTGAGTTCGGACGGTGGGGAGGAAGCCATCGAGCACGGCGTGGCCGTGGTCGCCACCGGTGCCCGCGAGTATAAGCCTGAGGAATATCTGTACGGCAAGGATCCGAGGGTGCTCACCCATCTGGATTTGGACAAAAAGTTCATAGCCGACGATCCTTCCCTAAAGGAGATCAAAAACGCGGTATTTATCCAGTGCGTGGGGTCCAGGGAACCGGACAGGCCTTACTGCTCGAGGGTCTGCTGTACCCATTCCATCGAGAGCGCGCTTCATCTCAAGAAACTCAATCCGGACATGAATATCTACATCCTCTATCGGGATATTCGAACCTATGGGGAAAGAGAGTACCTTTACAGACAGGCCCGAACCGAAGGGGTGATGTTCATCCGGTACTCCGTGGACGACAAACCTACCGTCTTTTCGGACCAGGACGGATTGAAGATCGAGGTGACGGATCCCGTCCTGGGGCAGAGCGTGGCGATTTCTGCGGACATGCTCGCGCTGGCGACGGCCATTGTGCCTTATAGGGACGAGAGGCTGGCTCAGCTTTTCAAGGTCCCCATGAACGAGGACGGTTTCTTCGTCGAGGCCCATGCCAAATTGGGACCCTCGGAATTCTCCACGGACGGCGTATTCCTCTGCGGAATGGCCCACTACCCCAAACCCATCGATGAGAGCGTTGCCCAGGCCCTGGCGGCATCCTCGCGGGCGGTGACCCTGCTGGCCAGAAAAACAGTCAAGACAAGCGGCACGGTGGCTTATGTCAATCCGGCCTATTGCAGCAGTTGCGGGGTCTGCGTGTCAATCTGCCCCTATTCGGCACCCTCCTTTGTGGAAAAGGGGAACTTTGCGGGCAGGGCGGAGGTCAATCCGGTTCTTTGTAAAGGGTGCGGACTCTGCGTGTCCTCCTG
>CAYNYM010000144.1:0-7399 GCA_964401325.1 uncultured Desulfobacteraceae bacterium
GGGAATCGGCAGGAGGTTCTGCCAAACAGGGCAGAGACCGCAGGTTTCAGGCCATTCTTCCCTTGAAGGGAAAGATCCTCAACGTTGAGAAGGCGCGGTTCGACAGGATGATCTCCAGCGAAGAGATTCGGGTCATTATTGCAGCCCTTGGCACGGGAATCGGTGACAAGGAATACAATATCGATACCCTACGATATCACAAGGTCATTATCATGACGGATGCGGATGTGGATGGATCTCACATCAGGACCCTGCTCCTGACCTTCTTTTTCAGACAGATGCCTGAACTCATCGAAAACGGCAACCTCTACGTGGCCCAACCGCCGCTTTATCGTGTCGTGGACGGCAAAAAGGTAATGTTCATCAAGGACGAAGACGAATTTAACAATTACGTGCTGGACCGTATTTCTGCCAAGGAAAGACTGACCCTGGACGACGGAGAAGTGATATCCGGTCAACGCCTCATAAAATTTCTCAATGGTCTGATCAAATTCTATGACAGCCTGAGCAGACTGTCTAGGAGGGGATACCTGCGCAGATTCATCGAATTTCTGGCGTCTTACGGCGTAACGGACAGAGCCCTTTTTAAGGAAAGGTCTTTTATGGGGCGATTTTTTCAGGAATTACAGGAAAAGGGATTCCAGCTTGACGACGTCAAGGTCAATGAGGTCAACGGTTATTATGAGTTCCATGTGACGGAAACCCGAAACGAGGGCCACAGCCTGAATGTGAACTGGGAGTTTCTGTCCTCCCCGGAACTCAAACAATTAATTGGATATTCTAAGGAATTCAGACGCATTGCCGGAAAGGGCTGTATGGTCGAAGGAGACGGCGTCACAAAAAAAATCGAGAGCCCGGAGGAACTCCTCAATGAACTGACGGAAAAGGGTAAGAAAGGGCTCACGATTCAGCGGTACAAGGGTCTTGGTGAGATGAATCCCGATCAACTCTGGAAGACGACCATGAATCCCGAGACAAGGTCCCTGCTCATGGTGAGGATCAAGGATGCCGTGGAGGCGGACGATATCTTCACGGTATTGATGGGCGACAAGGTGGAGCCCAGGAGAGAGTTTATCCAAAGCAATGCGCTGGAGGTCACGGAGCTGGATATTTGAGTTTGATTCAGTCTTCGGGGTAAAAGAAAAGAAGGCGATGTCCGACTCCTGTAAATTTCGAGGATGGGGCATCGCCTTCGCTCTGGAAAATCGGGCGACTGCTTTGCAGGCGAACCAGCCCGTTCACGAAGCGATCACAAGATCAGTATATTGAGGAAGAGAGATGATCACGGATTTAAAGATTGATCTCGTCAACATTGAAGATGAGATGAAAAAGTCTTATTTGGAGTATTCTATGAGCGTCATCGTGGGAAGGGCCCTCCCGGATATTCGGGACGGTCTGAAACCGGTGCATCGGCGGGTGCTCTACGGCATGCATGACCTCAGAAATTACTTCAACAGGCCTTATAAAAAGTCGGCCAGGGTGGTCGGAGATGTTATCGGTAAATATCATCCCCATGGTGATGCAGCCGTCTATGATACCATTGTTCGAATGGCCCAGGATTTTTCCCTTCGTTACCCCCTGGTTGACGGTCAGGGAAATTTCGGATCCGTGGATGGAGATCCACCCGCTGCCATGCGGTATACGGAAGTACGCATGACGCGAATGGCCCAGGACTTTCTCTCCGATATTGATAAAGAAACGGTGGATTTTAGTCCCAATTACGATGACTCCCTCCAAGAACCGAACATCCTCCCGACCGCTATTCCTAATTTACTCATCAACGGCTCCTCCGGCATCGCCGTGGGCATGGCAACCAACATCCCCCCGCACAACCTGACGGAAGTCTGCAAAGCGGTCATCAAAATGATCGATCAGCCCGATGTGGAACTCCGTGAGCTCATGAAGATCATACCCGGACCCGACTTTCCTACGGCAGGCTTTATTCTGGGTAAAACCGGTATCAAGGAGGCCTATAAAAACGGCAGGGGGATCGTGAAGATCAGGGCCAGGGCCTTTGTGGAAATGGTCGGGCACAATAGAGAAAGAATCGTCATCACGGAGATTCCCTATCAGGTGAACAAGGCCAGACTTCTTGAAAAAATTGCGAGCCTGGTCAAGGAGAAAAAGGTAGAGGGAATTTCGGATATCAGAGACGAATCGGACAGGGATGGCATGAGGATCGCCATTGATATCAAGCGAGATGCCATGGCCCTTGTCATACTCAACCGTCTCTATAAATTCACCCAGATGGAAACCTCTTTCGGTATTATTTTTCTGGCTATTGTCAACGGTAAACCCGAGATCCTTAATCTTCGAGAGATCCTGGGGCACCATATCAAGCATCGCCGGGAAATTATTGTCCGACGGACCATATTCGAACTGCGAAAGGCGGAAGAAAGGGCTCACATTCTTGAAGGACTGAAAAAGGCCCTTGATTTCTTGGATGAGGTCATTGAGGTGATTCGTTCCTCCTCAGAACCTAAAGAGGCCAAGAGTCGACTCATGGCCGATTTTGAACTCTCCGAAATCCAGGCACAGGCCATCCTGGAGATGAGACTGCAAAGGTTGACGGGCCTTGAAAGGGAAAAGATCATTGCCGAGTACCAGGAACTCATCAAGAATATCGCCCATTTCAAGGCCATTCTCGAGAGTCCCCCGCTCGTGCTTGAAATGATCAAGCAGGAGATGCAGGAAATTATGGAAAAACACGGGGATGAAAGAAGAACGGAACTCCTGACGGATACGGGCGATATCGACGTCGAGGACCTTATTGCCGAAGAAGATATGGTGGTGACCTTCAGCCATGAAGGCTATATCAAGCGAAACCCCATCAGTCTCTACCGGGCACAGGGTAGAGGGGGCAAAGGAATGACCGGGGTAAAGCCCAAGGAAAAGGATTTTGTGGAACTCCTTTTCGTCGCCTCCTCGCATGATTATCTCCTCTTCTTTACCAACAAAGGGAGGGTCTACTGGAAAAAGGTGCATGAAATTCCCGAGGGCGGAAGGCTCGCCAGGGGCAAGGCCATTGTCAATCTCCTCCAGCTGCAGCGAGGGGAGCGGGTCGCCACGACCCTGGCCGTTCGGGACTTTGAGGAAGGAAAATACGTCCTGATGGTGACCCGCAAGGGCCTGGTTAAAAAGACCGAATTGATGGCATACGGCCGACCGAGGGCAGGAGGTATCGTGGCCCTTAAGATCCGGGAGGATGATGAACTGATCGGCGTAAGGGTCACCAATGGGGAACAGGACGTCTTCCTGGCCACGTGTCACGGAAAATCCATACGATTCAGCGAGAAAGACCTGCGACCCATGGGACGGGTTGCGACCGGGAATATCGGCATCAGGCTGGAGTCGGACGACGAGGTCGTGGGCATGGATCCACTCATTGAAGGGTCGACCATCCTGACCGTTACGGAAAACGGCTTTGGAAAGCGGACAAAGACGGAGGAATATCGGACCCAGTCACGGGGAGGAAAGGGTATTCTCACGATCAAGACATCCGAACGTAACGGTCCGGTGGTTTATGCCTATCAGGTGGCGGATCATGACCAGCTCATGATTATCACGGAACACGGCAAAATCATTCGCCTGAGGGTGGCGGACATCTCGGTGATCGGGCGCAATACTCAGGGAGTCAAATTGATCGACCTGGGAGAAGGCGAGAAGGTCGTGGGGGTGGCGAAGGTCGTAGAGGACTGATCCATTCACATAGAAAGGTCTGGAGAGCCCCATGGTTTTTGGGGCTCTTTTTATTCCACATCGATATCCTGAAAATCGAGCAGGTCGGTGAGCTTTGTGAGGCCGAGGACGATCTGTGTTATTTCGTCTACAGAGAGTCTTTTGAGACCGTCCACGATTTTTTGCTGAATTGGGGGCGGCGCGTGTTCGGCAAGTTTTTTACCCGTCTCCGTGAGCTGGATCGTAATGACCCTTCGATCGGGAGAATTCCTGAATCTCGCAACGAAACCCTTCTGTTCCAGGCGATCGACGATTCCTGTTATGGTACTGGATTTGACCATAATGTGATTGGCGATTCGGGAGGGGGGAAGGGGTCCGTTTTCGTAAAGCGTGAGCAGGCAGTTGAGTTGTGGCGCACTTATCCGATATTTTTTACTGAGCTCCTTGGTGTAAAGCTCTCCGGCCTGCATCAACCTTCGAATCGCAAAGATGATCTCTTTGGTCGGATTTTGTTTGACGTGCCGCTTGTTTTCCCCGTTAGAGGCGGTATTGGGCTGAATGGTGGACATACTGATAATTCCTACTGAAAGACTCTTAACTCAAATATTTTATTTTTCGTATTATCACGGATATAGACATAGATCAACGGTTTTGGGAAGAACTGATCACAATTTATTTGGTCGATAAGGATTCGGGCCGGGCCAAGATTCGCGCGAACCGTTTCCCCGGGCGGGATCCGTCAAATATAGAGGGGTAAAGATGTCAGAGAAAAAAATGCACAATAAATTATAATAACACCTGTTAGACTCCGGTTAAAGGAAAAATGTGAGGAAAACGAAAAAAGACAAGTGTTGAACGGCCCGAGGAAGGTTGAACAGGGGCCGCTTTGGGACTCCGGGGGGTGAACCCTAAGTCCATTGCCTGATTGGCATATCATGCCGTGATGGTGGATTGGGGGCAAAGGATTGCAGTTGAAACTCATGGTGAGATGGAGTAGGGTTTGGCACATATTCTCGGGAATCTGCTGCAGGCTTCCATGGGTCATCCCGGCCTGCTTTTTAAGGACGTGTATCCATGAACATAAGGGAAATCGAGAAAATAGGTGTCATCGGGGCCGGCAGCTGGGGCACGACCCTTGCCAACTTGCTGGCGGGGAAAGGGTATGTCGTCGATCTGTGGGTCAGGGAAGAAGAGGTTTATGACCAGATCAAAAAGGAGCGGATCAACGGGATGTTTCTGCCCGATAGGACCCTGGAACCCGCATTGCATCCCGTGAGGACCTTTGAAGAGGCCCTTGACTCCAAGGAACTGGTTCTCCTGGTTGTGCCCTCTCATGTCTTTCGGGAGGTGTTGACCCGCATGAAACCGTACGTTCGTCCCGGCATGTGCCTTATGGCGGCCACCAAGGGGATCGAAAACAAGACCCTCATGACCATGTCTCAGGTTGCAAAGGGCATCCTGCCGGAGGCCGTTATGAAAAACTTCGCCGGCCTGGCGGGACCCAGTTTTGCCAAGGAAGTCTATTCAAAACACCCCACGGCGGTCACTATCGGATGCCGGGACATGGCCCATGCGGAGCGGCTTCAGAAGACCTTTTATCGTGAATTCTTTAGAGTTTATGTGTCCCGGGATCTCAGGGGATTAGAACTCTGCGGGGCCCTTAAGAATGTCATCGCCATCGCCGCGGGGGCGGCGGACGGGCTTCATTTCGGACACAACGCCAGAGCGGCCCTGATCACCCGGGGGCTTGCGGAGATTACGAGACTCGGCGTCGCCATGGGGGCCAATCCGCATACCTTTGCCGGCCTGGCGGGAATGGGGGACCTGGTTCTCACATGCACCGGTGACATGAGCCGGAACCGGACCGTGGGCCTCAAGATCGGTCAGGGAATGAAACTCGAGGACATTGTGTGCAGCATGAACATGGTCGCCGAAGGGGTGAAGACCACCCTGTCCGCCTATCACCTGGCCCGGAAGATGGAAGTGGACATGCCCATTACGGAACAGATCTATCGGACGCTTTACGAAGGCAAGGACCCTCGAGAGGCGGTCAAGGAACTCATGACGCGGGAGTTGAAGGTTGAGCTGGAACACTAAGGCTGCTCCGAGAGCGGAAATAAAGGAAAAGATCATGGCCTCATCGACAGTGGATCCCGTTCGGGTGCTGAGCGAACAGGATGCCCTCCGGCCGGAAGGTCTGCGGGAGGCCCTCACATCATCCATCTTTTCACGAAATATTATTCTTTTCCAATCCATTGACTCGACCAACCGGCACGGCAAGGAAGTGGGTGTTCAGGGAGGGCCCGAGGGTACGCTTGTCCTTGCGGAAGAACAGACCGCGGGCCGAGGCAGGAAGGGCCGAGCATGGCAATCTCCGGGCCGGGCCAATCTGCTCCTTTCCATGGTCCTACGCCCCCCTATCAAACCTGATCTGGCCTTTGTGTTGACCATGATCCTGGCCCTTGCCGCCAGCGACGGGGTGTGTGATATCTCCGGATTGCGCCCCCTGATCAAATGGCCGAACGACCTCTATGTGGGAGGCCGAAAGCTGGCCGGCATCCTGACCGAGTTTTCCGTCAGGGAAAAACGGATCGCATATATGGTGCTGGGAATGGGTCTCAATGTGAACTGGGACCCGGATGAGAGCCCCGATATCCTCAATCCCGCCACAAGCCTGCTCCGTGAAACCGGGTGCGTGATCAACCGAGGGGAGTTACTGGTCTACATCCTGAGACATTTCGATGATTCCTACCGACGCCTGCTCCTGGGTGAAACCATGGGTTTTTACAGAAGATGGAACGAACTGTCCATGGTCCTGGGCCGGGAAGTGGTGGTGGAAACAGGAGGGGAAATCCTTCGGGGCGTTGTTCGCAAGATCAACCGGGAAGGCGCCCTGATCCTTCGGGATTCCCGGGGGGTGGATAAGGTCGTTCTCAACGGCGATGTTTCCTTGAGGCTTTAATTCCGATCTGCACCCGCCGTCAAGTCGTCGAAACGTCCCATAACGGCCCGGGTAAAGGCCTCGTCATTGATGTGACAGGGCCTTGCGGGAAATCGCCTCTCAGGGGTCCTGCGGCAAGGAAATCGATATTGCCCGGGACCAGCAGGGTCGGGACCTATGAAGAATTCCTGTATCCAATCCCTGATATCATCCCTTACCCGCCGGAAAATCGCTCTTCTTTCCCCATCGGTACCCCGGGCCGCCGAAGGATCCTCAAAGCCTTAATGAAGGACCTTTTCCCCTCCGGGAAAATAGGGACAGAACTCTTTGGCGCGGTCGCATACGGTCACCACGAGATCGAGTTTTTTGTCAAGAAAGGGATCGAGCCGAATTGTGGGTGCAGATGAAAAGGATTTTTTTCTTTGTTTCTTTTTGGGTCATGGGATGAATCCTTTCTTTGTTGCCCTTCAAACAGCCGGTCGATGGTTTTCATGCTCCTCCGACAACATGATATGGCATTCTAATTTTTTGCCAAAATGCTTCTTAATCTCGCCTTTGTAAAAAGTAGCCCAGAAAATTAACATAACGCTAACCATGCTCTAATACCTTTGAATGGTTACGATAGAGGGAAAACAGGACCGCAGGAATATCGTGGTAGGCTTTTTACGAAGTTTTCTCCGATGGCCCTTGGGGATCATGGAGAGGGTGGCGGTATGGGCCTTGGTCTCTATCTGGTCAAGGAGATAGTGGAAAGACACGGCGGAGAAATAGCCTATGAGG
>CAYNYM010000145.1:0-7363 GCA_964401325.1 uncultured Desulfobacteraceae bacterium
TGATCACATGGTTGGTGTCGATCACAAAGGTGGGGATGGAACTGCCGCGCACAATCTGTGACAGTTGCTTTTCGCTTTCTCTCAGGGCCTCCTCCGTCTGTCTGCGTTTGGTGACATCCTGAAGTGTCTCTATGGCTCCGACGATGTTTCCTTCGGCGTCGGTAAGGGGCGCTGCGGAAACGAAAAGCCATTTGCCTTTTTCCCCCCAATCGGGAAAGAAGGACTCGGCTTCGTAGGCCCCTTCGACAATGGGAGACTTTCGACACTGGCCTCCGTAGTACCAGGTCATTTCCACCTCAGGTGCCCTGTCCACGATGAAGTCCGCCAGAACGGGTTCCGCTTTGGGGGTGATCAACCCGGCGGAATGCGACCCGATGATTTCTTCGGCAGAGACGCCCCGCAGGTTCTCGAATGCCCTATTGCAGTGCGTGACCGTGTGGTTATTGTCAATGACAAGAGTGGGGATGGAACTGCCCTGCACAATTTGGGAAAGCCTCTTCTCGCTCTCCCTCCGCCCCTCTTCCGCATTTCTGCGCTTGGTTACGTCCTGCAGGGTTTCAATGGCGCCCGTGATATTCCCCCCTTCATCCTTGAGGGGTGAGGCTGTGAAAAAAAGCCACATCCCTGTTTTTCCCAGGCCGGGAAAAAAGGCCTCCACCTCGTATCCACCGTCGATCACGGAGGATCGCCTGCTCTTTCCGTCGTAGTAGGCTGCGATTTCTTGCTCGGAGGCCTGATCCATGATCAGGTCTGCCAAGACCGGCCTTTTTGTCGTGTAAAAGGTCATCCATTGTTTGCCTGTGCCGATAATGTCCCCGGCAGTGATCCCTTTAAGATTTTCAAAGGCCTTGTTGCAGTGTGTGACCATGTGATCGGCATCAATGACGAATGTGGGTATGGGACTTCCCTGAACGATCTGGGAGAGTCTTTCACTGATTTGTCTGAGGGTATCTTTTGCTGTCTGCAGCTCGTCAATTTTGCTTTCGAGTTCTTTGAGGCGGCGCTTCAGTGCTCCATGGGTGGGTTGACCTGCCATGCTTTTCTCCTTCGGAAAATAAAAAATAACGGACGGGATGAATATCCATGTCTTCGCGCATTCTTTGGGATTTGTGCACTGAGGCGTTCATTTGGAGATTTTTTCCCATTATGAGAAAATGCACGAAATCCGAGATTTTTGCCTGGACTATTTATGATGATACCCAAACATAGGGGAGGTCGGGACTGCTTTCGAAGGGGATTTGACGGTGCCGCGCATGCGGGCAGATGTCACGGCAAAGAGGGTCTATTCTCAGATCATTCGGCAGTCCGTGTGCCAATCAGGCTGCACGGGAACGGGTAAGGTAAAGTACGTTTCGATTGGAGAGGAAGGGATCACATCCCTCATTGTTTGCCTGAATCCCTAAAAAGCATGAAGAGGTCATCGGCCCCTTGTTATCAGATATTAATTTTTCTTTCCTATTATTTAAAAAATTCTAAACTTATTATTATATTGAAGAGATCCCTAAACTTCAATATTTTTTTGTGGTATTCGACCTCGTATGTCCTTATGGTGTCGGTTGCCTACAGGGGGTAAGAACCTGAATCTTTTTGAGTCTCAGTAGGCACGGTTAAAAAGACTTGCATTTTTGACTGAAGGCTGTTTAAATTGACAAAGTTTAATTTAATCTGGAAAACCTGGTCCAAGTGACGATGATGATGTGAATTCACGGAGACCGACTTTTCGAAATCGGGAAGGGCCCCTAAGATGAAGTGTGCTCGGTGCAGGCACGACATTCCGGCCGGGAAAAACGAATGCCTATATTGCGGTGCTGCAGTCGGGGGCCGGGCGAAAAACGATGAAAACACACTTCCTGGGGATGCGGGTGGACGGGGGGCCGAAATCAAACGATCAGAGGATTACCTGATGACGCGGCTCTCTGTCATGAAAAGTGAAAGAAAAAGTCCGGTGAGCAAAACGGTTCTGGCTTGTGTCTTTTTTGTGTCAATGCTTGTCGGAGGTGTCATTGTGTGGTTGCTGAAGTGACGGCTTGAAGGGGTGTGCCCCGGGGGTGAGTCGGGTTCGGAAGATCGTTGGGGTGTAAGGCATTGAGAGGATAAATGAAAACCGGGACCACGGCGAGAAACACGGGCCGGGTGGAGACGCTGGAAAACTCATGAAATTCTATGTCTATTTCGATGCTTATCGACGTCCTTTGAGAACCGTGAATGAGGAGGAACTTCTCAGGGATTACAATGATGATACTGAAGGATTTTTGAGTGCCATGAACCGGAACGCTTCGGGGGCCGGCGAAGGTCGGGCCGGCGGCCATGTCGGGACGTTTTCTTTTGACACCGAAGAAGAGCTCAAAGACTACCTTGAGGGATGCGGAGAGGAGATTACCGGTTTTTATGAATGTGAGAACGGATCTCGACCCTATAATTTTTGACAAGACATACCGCGTGGGCGTGATTTCCGATACCCACGGCATTTTGCGGCCTGATGTCCCGGAAGCCTTGCAGGGCGTGGACCTGATCATCCATGCCGGTGACGTGGGAAGGCCTGAAGTGCTGGATATGCTGGGTGATATTGCGCCCGTCGTTGCGGTCAAGGGAAACGTGGATCAACGAGAATGGGCCCTGGGGCTTCGCGACAGGGAAGTGGTCGAGTTGGGTGATGCTGGCCTTTATGTGCTTCACGACCTCAACCAACTCGATTTAGACCCTGCCGCGGCGGGATTCAAGGGAATCATCTACGGCCATTCTCATCGACCCTCGGAAGAGTGGAGAGAGGGTATCCTCTATCTGAATCCGGGAAGCGCCGGACCAAGTCGTTTTGTGCTCCCCGTATCCCTGGCCATTCTGCAGGTCCGGGGCGGGGAAATGGATGTGCGGTTTGTCTCCCTTGACCAGGAAGAGGGGCATTCGGGCGGGATCCTCTGATCCCGTGCTCCGCCCCTCGGCGCTTGCTTCCAATCGTCCCAAAGGGCTTGCGGCCTTTAATTCAACGCCTCGAGATATCTTTGTTTTCCGGATGGAACCGAGGCGCTTGGCGCCGGATTGTGCACCCGCAGCCTAACGAGATGAGAGGGCCTTAAAAAAATCAAAGGTCTTTTGCAGGAGGGGTTTTCTTACCCGTATTTTGAGATAAAGGTCCCCGGATTCTCCGCCCCCTTTTCCTTTTCCCCCCATTCCCCTGAGACGAATTTTCTGGCTGTCTTTGATACCGGGAGGGATATTGACCAGCAGTTCCTTGGCCTTTTGCCGAAATACAAATTGAATTTTTCCTCCTTTGTCTGCCAGGGAAGGAGGGATCGTGATGCGATCGTTCAAATCCTTGCCCCTTTCCGGCAACTCTACTCCCCATTGTTTCTTCAGAACGTGTTTCAGCATTTTTCCCAGGGAACCCCCAAGGGCATTTCCAAGAGGAGAGGCCGCCTCGTGTCCTTTGCCGGATGGGGGGGGAAAGGAAAAACCTCGGGCAAAAAATCCGGGTTGACGAAATTCAAAATTTCGATATCCAGGACCGTAAGATTCTTTGAAAATCTCATCAAAACCTCTAAATCCAAAGATCCGGCTGATTTCCTCATAAACCTGCCTGACGTCGGAGCCCCTGAATATGTCCTGATCCGAATAATTCTGCCTGAACTGGCTGTAGGCGGATGATCCATAGGACTGCCTCAGCGTGTCGTATTCTTTCCTTTTTTCGGGATGGGAAAGAACGGCGTAAGACTCGTTTATTTCCTTCATTTTCAGACTGGCGGCGGAATCCTGATTTCGATCCGGGTGATACTCCAGGGCCAGTTTCCGATAGGCTTCTTTTATTTGTTGCTGGGTGGCATTCTTATCGATATCGAGAATACTGTAATAGTCGTCTTGCACCGTTTTTTCCTCTCTCTCAAATCCTTGTGCCTGCTGGGAACCTATAGCCTTCTAACCCCTGAAAGCGTCGGGTTCGAGAATCCTGGTAAAAAAAAATCACTCCTTGTGTCTGGTGTGTTTGAGTCCATGGGCCTCTTTGAACTGGTGCCATTCATCGTGATCAACGGCTTTATTTCCATCCAAATCAAGGGCATTGAAAACCCCTGGTTCCGCATGGGGAAAGTGGGTCTCGAATTCCTCCCAGTTCACGAGTCCGTCATCGTCCTTGTCCATGTCAGGGAAATGGGCATTAAAGGTCTTGGGATCAGGCAATGAAGATTTATGGTGCTTTTGAATCCGTGAACAGCCTGCAACTGATAGGATCATAAAAAAAACAAAAAGAAGAATGACGCCTTTTTTCATGGAAGTGTCCTCCTTTTGGTGATGATTCTTCGAAAAGACCGAATCCAACCTGGATGATAAAAATTTAAGCATCATCCATGCACTCTCAAGGCCATGGTCTGAAAAATGGTTTGATCCGTATCCGGAAGATCAGATCATGAATGGGATATTTTTCGCACTTGTCAATGGGCGGTCAATCTCCTAAGAGAGTAGCGTCTTCAAGGCAGGAGAAGGTGGGTGGAGTCAATGGGCCTTGTCCGCTGTTTTACGGGCCTTTGGGGTCGATGTCGTTATTTTGAAGCCTTCTCGACGGCCAATGCCACGGCCCCGCTCAATCCTTTGAGGAGTAAGAGATCGTCTTTTCGGAATCCATAAGGTTTGCGAATGGTGTCTGCGTAAATGGCACCCCGCATTTGAGCATTGCTGATCAAGGGGACACAAAGAATGGAGCCTATCTGAAGGGTCTGGTCGTGATCCTTCTTTGTCTTGATGTTTTCAAAGGAGGTGTTGGACATCCTGATCGCTTTGCCGTCTCGCATCACACGATCTACCACGGATCGGCTGTAAGCCTGGCCGGATGCCTTGGCATCTTCCCTTGTTCTGCTCAGGGCCTGCTTGATCTCCTTGTCTCCACCGTCTTCGGTACTCTCGAAGAGGATAATGGAGGACCTGTGGATTCTCGGAAGGGCTTCCATGATATAATCCAGGGTCTTGTTGAGCAGGTCATTGATTTCCCATGAGCCTTTGACGAGTTCGGATACCTTCAGAATTAAATCGAGATTTCCGGACGACTGCGATCGGCGCTCGGCATGAGAGGGGCTGGATTTATCGGCATCGGAAGGCCTTTTCGATAGGTGATTCAGTTCCAGTGGTTTTCTTGGAGGGAAATTGGTGAGCTGAAGCACCGTGCTTCCGATGGAAATCGAATCTCCTTCGTCCACCTCGAAGCCCTCACCCGGGGGAATTTGTTCCCCGTTAAGCATTGTTCCATTGGTGCTCTTGAGGTCTTCGATGAAAAATTTCTTGCCGATACGGAAGATTTTCAGTTGCTTTCTGGAGATGGCACCATCTTGGATTTGAATGTCATTCTTCGAGGATCTGCCGATAAAAACGGTCTCACCCCTAATACCAAAGGTGCGACCCTTCATGTCACCCTCCAATACGATAAGCTGGGGCATATCCCTCTCCTCGATTCCTCTCTCCCTCAATGTCGAAGGACCGGTGTATAGTTTCAGTTGATCAACGGCATTTTAGCATGGAATTCTTGGATATCAAGCACTTTAGTGGCACCGATAATCTCTCAACAATAGATTGAAGGATGCCATTGAGATGGCTATCTGAAAAGGCGATTTGCATGCCTATTCTTGGGTGTCACTCCGAAAAATCCTGACGGTACCGGATACCGTCTTTGAAGGCTTGTGCTTCAAACAAGGTTTCGATACGATCCATGGTCTGTTTTTCCTTTGTTTTTTGAAATAAGAGGTCGTTCCCTGTTTCCATATAGAATTGGCACTTTTCCGCATATCGCTCATTTCCGGATGAGCACCCCCTCAGTGACGACCCGGTGCAATATCTTATTAACGGGCGGCAAGAAAGGCCCTGACGGTGCCGAGCCCCCCGCTCCGGCTTTTTTCAGGGCCGGCACCCTAGGCCGCATCCAAAAGGGAAAGGAGGTCTTTCCATGAAGAAATTCTCAAAATATCCGGTGCGGGAACGCCATCACCTCGGGCGAGAATACCGGGAGAGGGTTGTAATACCTGGTCCCTGACATAAGTCGTCCAGACCGGTCGGAGGCCGGCACCGAGGGCTCCTTTTATATCCGGCTCCGGATCATCGCCGACATAGAGTGCCTGGTGGTTTTCTATCTGAAGCTGTTCGATGAGTTTCCGAAAGACCATTGGGTGGGGTTTACGATAACCCAGTTCACCCGAGATGAGTATGGTTTCAAAAAACGGCTCAAGGCCCACCAGCCGGATGATCTTTCTCGCCGCAGGGGCATGCGTGAAATTCGACAAAAGGCCGAGACGATAGGCGCCTTTCAAATGCCTGAGCATTTCCCTTGTGCCTGGAATCAATCGGCATTGGGGATAGAAGGCGGAAAAGTAGGCCTCCACCGCAGCGGATATTCGGTGATCGTCTGGTGCTACGGCGTATCCTTCCATCCCAAGGGCGGTGCTGATCCAAAAACGGTTGTGGGTCTCCCTGCCGTCTTTTCTGCATTTCTCCAGATGACACATCGCGGCCTCCCTGTGTGCAGTCCGGAAAGCCTCTTCATCCAGATTGAGCCCGCTCTGCCTGAGACTCTTAATCAGGTTGCCGTTGGCCTCATCCAGCGTGTCGGGTCCAACGGTGATCAGTGTGTTGAACAGGTCGAATCCTATGGCCTTTATACGGTTTAACATAACGGTCTTTATTAAACGAAAGGAAGAAGAATTGCAAGATTCTTGACGCGTTACTTCGGTTTCTAATAAAAAAGATTGGACGCAATGGCCTCCTACCTTCCATTTATGTTAAACAGTTGCTTTAATGTTTGCGCAGACCATGGAGATTGCCGTGTTTTTTTTCAATAGATACTTTTCAGGACCCTGAGAGAGAGACATTTGATGACAGAGGTAGCCTATGAGACCACCATCCAGACCGGCCCTGATCTATTCGGAATATTATGATATCGATCTCGAGGGCCTGGAAAAACGATATTGCTTCGACATGCATAAGTACCGAAGGATCTATGAATCGCTCCGCAATGACGCCTTTTTGTCTGCGGATTTCCTTTCCCCAAACCCCTTGGACGAAGAAGACCTGTTCATCGTTCACGATCCCTCCTATGTCTCCGCTCTTTATGAACCGGAATACATGGCAGAGGTGTTGGAATTCCCCCCTCTGAAGACCCTGACCGTGGCAGTGATCAGGGATGCTCTCATCAAGGGAATCCTCTATATCAGCGGCGGAACCCTTCTCGCATGTCGCGAAGCCCTCGCGCGCGGTTTTTCACTGAACATCGGGGGAGGGTATCATCATGCGCAGGCGGACCGGGGCGGAGGCTTTTGCGCCATAGCGGACGTCCCGATTGCCATCAGAACCCTTTTGTCGGAAGGGGTGATCCGCCGGGCGGTCATCATCGACT
>CAYNYM010000146.1:0-1321 GCA_964401325.1 uncultured Desulfobacteraceae bacterium
GTCCGCTCGACATCTCTTTTTATGGCTCTAAGGTACTCTGATCCCGGGCTATCCCCGAGAGATCTCCTCACACCAGGCTGCCAAAGTCGGGCATGATGGACAGGGGTCGCTACCGGCTACGTCGAAATATGCAACCGAAAGAATGGGAGAGCCATTCACAAGAAAAACCCGCTCTTGCGGGTAAGGGGGAAGTGTTTCCAAAATTTAAAATGGCTTTTCCTCTTGACTTACTCTTGGTACTCTGTCCCTTTATTTAATTAAAATAGATAATTAACCTGTCCCTTTATTTGCCAAAATTCTGAAAAACCAATTGACAAAAGCAGATGTTTCGGCAGATTATAATTTTATGGCATCTGATTTTTTATCTCTATACATACCCGTGGCAGATGTTGTTGCACGACTTTTGCACCCCAATGCTGAAGTTGTGATCCAAGAGGTTTCCACGGACAGGGTCTACCATATCGCCAATCCCTTCTCATGCAGAAAACCGGGGGACATCTCCCTGCTGAAATTAGGCGCCGAGGATCTTGAAGGGGAAGCCGACATCATCGGTCCCTATGAGAAGGCCGGGGAAAAGGGGCAGACGATTCGTTCCGTCACTGCGGTGCTCCGGGATAACAACGGCCGGGCGCAAGGCCTCATGTGCATCAACCTGGACTATTCCGGGTATGAACCGGCACTGGATCTGCTGGAGGCCCTGATCCGCCCCAGGAAGGACCGCCCCCACCCCGAAAACCTCTTCCGGAACGACTGGCGGGACCAGATCAAGCTTGAGATCAGGGATATGGATCTCTCACCGCTGATCGAAGATGGCTTTGTGGCCTATTCACACGGCCAGGTGGTGGTGCCGCCGGTTGGCGAACTCTGCTTTGACGAGCCGCCCGGGGATACCCATATTAAATACGGCCGCATCAAGGGGGCCGATCCCTTCGTGATCAAGATCGCCTCAGGGTTTTACCGGAACCCGGAGTTTGGCCTTCCGTCGAAATCAGGGCTGATGCTGGCCTTCTCCAGCCGGACCGGCATGCTGGACACCATGCTCATGGATAGGGGATACCTCACCGACCTGAGAACCACCCTGGCCGCCGGTTGCCTTAAGGTGGGGGATATATTGGAACTGGGCCAGGTCATTGACACCTGCCGGTGTAAAGAGCAGGACTCGCGGGTCACTGCAAGGGCTTCCGAAGACCAGGCCACTGTTGCCGATCTCACAGGAGTGGCGGTCCAGGATATCCAGATCGCCACGGCGGCCTGCCGGGCGGCGAACAGAGGTGCAACAAAATGAAGTTCCCCATCCGGTTTACCAGCACCCGAGGCCATA
>CAYNYM010000146.1:1331-7339 GCA_964401325.1 uncultured Desulfobacteraceae bacterium
ATCGAACCCGTAACCTTTGATACGGCTGTGCTCCAGGGATTTGCACCTGACGGCGGCCTTTTTGTGCCGGACCGCCTGCCGGAATTTTCAGAAGAAGACCTGGCAGGGATGCAACACTTAAGCTACATAGATCTTTGCAGCCGCATCCTGTCGGCGTTCATCGATCCGGTCATTATTCCGCGGCAGGACCTGGACCTGTTAATCCGGGAGAGTTTTAAAGGGTTCACCCATCCGGATATCCTTCCCCTGGTCCCCTGTCCCGGAGACCGAAACCTGTACATCCTGGAGCTTTTCCACGGCCCTACTCTTTCGTTCAAGGATATCGCCATGGGGTTTCTGGTCCAGACCATGGACTACCTGCTGGCCAGGCAAGACCGACGGCTGAACCTGATTCTGGCCACCACAGGAGACACCGGGCCTGCGGCAGCCCATGCCGCTGCTGGCCTGTCCACCATCGACTGTTGGCCCCTATTCCCAAAGGGGATGATCTCCCCGGAGCAGGAGGGGCAGATGACGGGGATACGGGCAGCCAACATCCACCCGGTGGGGGTGACGCACTGCCCGGACGGCGGGGATGATCTAGACCGCGCAGTACTGAGCCTGTTCAGCGATCCCGAAAGGAAGGACCGGCTGAAGCTGTCCAGCGTCAACTCCATCAATTGGGGTCGGGTGATGGCCCAATCCGTCCACTACTTTTACGCGTATTTCCGGATCTGCGAATGGACAGGACATAAGATCGGAGATCCTATCGTATTTTCAGTGCCTTCCGGTGCCTTCGGCAACCTCTTTGCAGGCTACCTTTCCAGGGAAATGGGTCTGCCCGTACAGACCTTCATTTGTGCCGTCAATGCCAACCAGACCCTCTACCGGGCCTTTACCCGGGGGGTATTTCAGCCTGCGCCCCTGATCCCGACCTGCTCGTCTGCCATTGATATTGTGTTGCCTTACAACTTCTGGCGGTTCCTCTACTTTGCCTCGGGACGGAACTGTGAAAAAATTGAAGCATGGATGGATGAACTGGATGCCGGCGGCAGGTTTGAACTGGATACCGAAATCCGGGAGGTTATCAATCAGGGCTTTCAATCGGTTTCGGTTTCAGATGAACTGACCCTGAATACCATCAGGGAGTATTTTCAATCAGACCCGTCCTATCTTCTGGATCCCCATGGGGCAGTGGCCCTGGCCGGTGCCTTGAGTCTGCAGACTGAGGGCAGAACCCCTGTAGTCTGCCTGGCCACAGCCCACCCGGCAAAATTCCCGGATACAGTTGCCATGGCCCTGGAACTGCCCGAGGGTAAGGCCTTTCCGGAGAAGGCCGTCCACCCGGACCTGATCCGGGTACCGGATAATGAAGCAAATCTTACGATCTGCGCCCTTGATAGTCTGGAAGATTATCTTGCCGATGCCATCGGCTCATTCGGAAGCAGCGCTTCCGGGACCGCGAAATAACACGATCAGGAGATCCCATTGGCAGGCTATACAAGACTGAGCACAGAAGATATCCGGACCATTCTTGAACATTATGACCTCGGCGACCTTAATAGCGCCATTCCCTTCTCCGGCGGCCAGGCCAATTCCTCATACAGACTGCTCACCTCCCTGGGAAATTTTACCCTGTCGGTGTCTGATGAGAAGTCCCCGGAGGAGATTCACATCCTGACCCGGGTGTTGGACCATCTCGAAGCCAACCGCTTCCCTGCCACCCACCTGGTCCGGACGACCGGCGACGGCAACTTCATCAGCTATCAAGGCAAACCGGTTTACATCAAGGAATTCCTGGACGGAGAAGTTCTAAGAGATCTGGACCAATCCATGCTGGAACAGGTGGGGGATGCCATCGCAAGGCTCCACGAGTTGCCGCCCCCTGAAGGCGTGCCCCGGGCTTTCCCTTACGGGCTGGCGCATTTTGACGAGGTACTGACGGCAGACATATCCCACTCCTTCAAGGACTGGCTGAAGGACAAAACAGATCGGCTGGAATCGGAACTGGACCTGACCATGGCCAGGGGATTTGTCCACGGGGATATATTCCGGGACAACCTGCTCTTCAATGATGGGAAGTTAACGGCGGTCCTGGATTTTGAAGAGGCCTGCCAATACTTTTTGCTTTACGACTTGGGCATGGCCGCTGTGGGATGCTGCTCGGATGAGGGATGCTTAAATGCAAAAAAGATCACCTGGCTTCTCCGGGGCTACCAAACCCGCCGTCCTCTGTCCGGCCCTGAAAAGGCCCAGTTCATCCCCTTCCTGGTCTATGCAGCCACGGCCACGGCATTCTGGCGTTTCAGGCAGTACAACCTGCGGTACCCGGATCCTGACCTGGCAGACAGTTATAAAGAGATGGCGGCTCTGGCAGACCAGGCCCCGGACCTGAGGTTGTAACTGCTCTATCGTTTTGATAGACCACCCCGCCTCATTCTCTGCGCTTTGAGGAATCGCACTTCCCTCTCCGGTGAGCAGTCTGTCTATGAATGTTGGGTAGGACCTGTTTGGCCCAAAGTTATGAATTTGATTTGTAAACATAAAAATTGTGACATGGTTCATTCGTCAACTTCTGCTGGGTCTAGACATTTTAAAATGATTTAACTACCCCACTAGATAGGCTGTAGGCATTTAGGCTGTGAGGTACCGCAGGAAGGGAATATGCGTGATCACATATCGAGCAACCATTTCCCAAAGAAGAAATGTATTGTGGAAGCCGAGAAGGTTTTGGGCGCCCTGCTTCGATCAATGCACGGATAGCGAAGGGTTCGGAAACTAATAGCCTTTAGCCTACAGCCCCCTGTGTCAGGATAGCTGTCACTTGAAATGGGGGGCTCTCCTCCCGGCGTGCGACTCCCGCTTGTAAATTTTTTCGGGGGCGAATAAGGCTTGACATGAGATACTCCCACGGGTTCAAAATGAACATGATACAGCGGATGACCGGAACCGACCCTTCGACGGGAAGATGTATGTAGAAATTGCGGAGTGGAAAGAGTTGATTTGTACCGATCAAGAAGGGGGGTTTTGAATGAGCCGAGGAATATAGCGATTTATTTGCTGAGGACGCTGCGGGGGGACAATTTGGAGGGGATATCACTGTTTCAACTGTGATTTCCCGGTCGGTTCAAGTCCGATCTCGACGGACACCAAACGGCACGTCTAAAATGTATCCCAATGGCTGTCTTTCAGGGTTAAATATCTGAAATATTTGATAATGGTTGAGAAGAGCAGACCTGTCACGCCGAAGGTCGCGAGTTCGAGTCTCCTCGCTCCCGCCACTGAAAATAATGAGCCTGTTACGCTATGAACGCAGCGTGACAGGCTTTTTTTGTTATGGGGCTCTACGTCTACTTCTTCCAATCAGAAAGAGGTGGAAATTTTTACCTCGGATCTGCTCACGATCTGAATGACCGGCTGAGAAGGCACCCCTGATTTCAGGTCGTTCGATTTTGCCCTCAGACACGGTCTCAAAGGTCGGCATGGGTCGATTCACCGGGATGCCTTTCCCCTTCTCCTGAATGTTCCCCTTACGGGATGCTCTGATTTCAGACATGATATGCAAATTAGGTGGTGGATTTAGGATAGGGGGTTGAATTTGATGTTGAATAAGAGTATTTGATAAAATAGGATTGTTTCTTTTTCAATGTTTACATCGGCGATTCGGAGTCATGTTTCGTGATGGGTGTGGTGAATGGGGGACGGGCTCAGCGCACGTAAATTTTTTTTGAAGTGAGGTCACCAAAAAGATACTCAAAATGTAGATGCAATCAGGCGACGCAGTGATGGACAAGGGAAACTCCCATGATTTCATCCGGTGTTTTGAGCCGCCGGAATTCTATCAGCCCTGCCGTAAAGCGGGGATTGGCGAGCGGTGCTTCAATTAAATATGGCCCTTTACAAGAATAGCCGGCAAAAATTTTATAGTATAGCCATTTAAAACAAGGGGGTGGGCATGATTGTAAAAATGAGCGTATTTGGAGTGCAAGTTTATCCGGCGAAAAATGAGCCGATGGTCATTCTGTCAAAAATCCCAAATAATCCAACCCTGATTTCAAAAACCCATGACAGGAAAAATGCGCTCGCTATCTTTACAAGTATTACAGAAATATTAACCATTGCGTTCCTGATTAACCCCGATAATAAAAATAATTCATTTGTCAAGGAATTCATAGGCTCTTTTCAAGAATTTGTGGGAAAAAATATCACCAAGATCGAAATAAATGCCGAGGGTGATTTTGTTGGCATCGTCCACGCGACCCGCGATAAAGCAAAACAAACTCTAAAGATACGGGCGAATGATGCCATACGCCTTATCCACTCGAGTCGCGATGAATCAAAGCAAACTTTTAAGATACGGGCAAGTGATGCAATATGTCTTTCGTTGATATTGAAAATGCCAATATACACAAATCGAAAATATTTGAAAAATCTTGATGAGATCTATAAATAATTGCTTTAAGCGGGCAGTGGTCCAGGAGAAACCACGGCCTTTCTTTTGATTGCCCATAATTTTTCTCCCATCTTTTCAATTCGCGAAAAATTTCGCATGTGTGAATTTTCGCCTGAAGGGCCGCACCTTTTGCTTTGCCAATGCTCCTGCGATTAAATCCCGGAAGTCCATTTGACAGGGGTCGGAAACGCAAAAAGTCTGGTGTGTGTCAGGAGAGAGGATCGAAGGGGCGACCAATAGCCCTCGCCCCATTGGGAGCAGGGCAAGCTCTTCCCCTTTCAGGGGCCTTCCCCATGCCGCCCTTTCTGCCGGTGGCCGTTGAGTATCCCGAATTCAGACATGCTATGCAAACTGGGAGGTGGATTTAGGCCCAGCCGCAGGGGTTGAAATTTTCCCCGGTGCTGGGGCAATAGGCTTTGCGAATTTATGGCATATGTGATATATAACCCGGAAAAATTTTATTTTTGAAAGCAATTTTTTAGAAAAACAAGATTTGACAGGAATTGCAATGACTCACGAAGATGCAGGACATTACGCATTGAAACATTCCCCGTCCGCAACACCGGATGCACGTATTGCCGAGGCTGTGAGGCAAAAGGTATCAGACGGCAAGGTGACCTGTGCCGCTTGCCACCAAATCGCGACCGCCCTGAACGTGTTGCCCTCTGATGTCGGCCGGGCGATCGATCTGATGGAAATCCGGTTTACGAAGTGTCAAATGGGTCTGTATGGTTACGGACCGCAAAGGCGCATTGTCAAGCCCGCAGAGACCGTCATGCCGGCCCTGAAGGATGCAATTGAGGCCTCACTGGTCGATAATCGGCTTCCCTGTGCGGTTGCCTGGGGAATTGCAGCGCAAATGGGGGTGAAAAAGATGGATGTTTCGAGTGCCTGTGAAGCCCTGAAAATCAAGATCTCCAATTGCCAGATCGGGTCCTTCAAATAGCCTTGCGCCGTGGACCAATCGTTTGTTTTGGCTTGAAAAACCTGATTCTTGGGAGTCGGTCGAAGATCTCCGTCTTCCTCGGGATTGGCGTATCGGAACAATCACACGCACGCGTGAGTATTGTTGACCTGCGTTAATCCGAGGATGCCGTGGCTGATCGGAAGGATTTTTCATCACGCCCTTGGCCCAGGCCTGAGACTCAAGACACGCGTTAACCCTTTATGTGTTTTGCTGTATGGATGCGCAAAGGATATATTCCCGGCATGTCGCACCAGGGCGGGCCACCACTCCAGTAATCCAATCCCTCCAGTATTCCCCTTGTCATGTAAGCCTATGAGTTAGACTTCTCCCTCCTGGCTGGGGTGCAAGCAAGGCCAGGTCATCCAGGCCGGCATCCTTTATTGCTCAGGGCCCCCTCCTGTCTGGGGCTGTCCATAGGCCTTGAATTTTTCCGCCATGATGTCCATTTCCGCATCGGAGAGAATCACCGGATCGCCGATGGCCCGGGCCCGGCAGTAGATTTGGGCACAGAACTCGACCTCTTCGGCCGTGTTAAAGGCGGCCTCAAGGGTTGCCCCACCGGCCAAGAGACCGTGCTTGGCCAGAAGAACCGCGTTTCTCCCCTCCATG
>CAYNYM010000147.1:0-7306 GCA_964401325.1 uncultured Desulfobacteraceae bacterium
TATTCCTCCTGCACTCCATGGTACTACCAGTGTTATTGCTTTGTCTGGATATGCTGCTAATCCTATCGCTGCTATTGTTATTATCACTGCTAATAACATTATCATCTTTCTTTTCACTTTTTTCCACCTCCCGAAAACGTTTTCCGATATATTGAGATTTAAGATATTTTACTATATTTTTTATCTTTATGTCAAGTGACTTGAATTATTTATATTTTTTTATTATAATAATTCATAACTTTATAAATGCTATTATTAAAGAGGAAAAATGATGGATAAAAACAAATGTAATTTAATGAGCGAAAAACTAAATAACGATAAACCAAATAATAACAATAAAGGAAAACGTTTGCCAAAAACATTTTTATTTCTGTATATCCTTTTAGTATCGGCTTATTTTTTCTCTTATTTTTTTAGGGTGTCTTCGTCGGTAGTAATGCCTGTACTATCTTCAGAATGGGGAATGAGTGCTTCTTTAGTGGGATTCATATCAAGTTTATATTTTTATATGTATGCTTTCATGCAACCGATAAGCGGAGCATTAAACGATAAATTTGGTCCTACCTATGTAGTATCAGCAGGGATTTTTTTAACTGGAATAGGTGCACTTTTATTTGGTTTTGCTCCAAATCCGCTTATTCTTTCAATCGGAAGATTGCTTACAGGCTTAGGTTTAGCACCAATGCTTTCAGGAGTATTAGTTTATCAGGCGAATAAATTTCCAAAAAATACATATGCTTTTTTTTCTGGTATAACTTACACTATAGGAAATTTTGGGGCGGTTATATCAGTTGCTCCTCTGGCTTTTGCTATATCTTCCTTTGGAAGAAATATTGTATTTGCTTTTTTAGCAATAATTAACGTTGTATTAGCTATTCTAATTTTTTCTAAAAGGAAAAATGATCCAATTTTAAATCATCGAAGAAAAAATGAAAATCTTGATTCTACACCTCTTATTAAACAAATGAGTTTTGCAATAAAAAAAATTGCAAGGACAAGACAACTTCTTCTTATGCTAGTGTTATGGGGAATTTCCTTTGGTTCGTTAATGTCATTACAGGGTTTATGGGCTGTTTCCTGGTATCAGTCTTCATATGGAATAACAGCGAATGAAGCGAGTACCTGGGCAACTTTAATAGGACCGTCAGGAAACAAAAAAAGCATTTCCAGTGGAACGGGCCTCTCGCTTGAACGGACGATTCGGGCACGCCCTCCCCTGTTTGCCTCAAGCCATTCCCCAATCTCTTCGGCATTGGATATGGTCGCGGAGAGGAGCAAGAGCTTGACTCTTGCAGGGAGATAGATCAGCACCTCCTCCCATACCACCCCCCTCTCAGGGTCGCTCAGATAGTGGGCCTCATCAAGGATGACCAGATCCGTCTGGATGTCGGCCCCTTCGTGCATGGCGTCGTAGAGTTGATTTCGAAGGATCTCGGTCGTCCCCACGATAATCGGGGCATCGGGATTCTCCTTCCGATCTCCCGTCAATATACCGCAACGGTCGCGTCCGAATTCCTGACGGAATTGAAAATAAATGGAATTTGAAAGGGCCTTGAGCGGGGAAGCATACCACGTCCTTTTTCCCAGGGCGAGACACTCGGCGATAGCCTGTGAAGCGATCCAGGTCTTCCCTGATCCTGTGGGTGCACTGACCAGGACATCGTATTCTTTGATTTTATCCAGGGCCTCAAGCTGGAAGGGGTCGGGTCGGAAAGGTGCAGGCTCGGGGACGCCGATCTTTTTGAAGGTCTGTTTGAGTTGAGGCTCCAGCCTCGGTGCGTCGCAAAGTCCCCGCTTCTGCCCTCCGCGGTATCTCCTGTGACTTGGTTTTGCTGAACGGCGATAGTACGCCTTAGGGCTTGTCATGGATTGAGTGCCAGGGATTCCGACGGCCTCAAGATGCGCGCACGGGCCGTTAGCATCCCACAGTCCTCCATGTGAAGCCAACAGGCCGGGCGGCCGTCTTTTCGGCCGCTCGGCTCACTGACCTGTATTCGGTTTTCAAACGACTTCCATTGTTCTCTCATTCGCCTACTCGACCAACTCCTTTGCCACAAGATCCATATCCTTCAAATGGTTTTCCATATTCCCCTGTAGGTTCAAATTGTTGAGCTTTTCAACCAGATCCTCCATCAAAGGGCCGCAACCCATCGCTATTTTGAGGCCGTTGAGGTAGACCTTCTCGGCTGCCTCCCTTGCAAAGAGGCGAGAAGCCGCGTTCATGAAATCCAACGTATATCCAGGCCCCTTATAGGAAGTCGCCTTTTTACAAAAAGCTTGACCGACCTCGATCCAGGTCATCATATCGGCTAGGAGAAACATGACATATTGGGATTTGGTCAGTTTGGATTTTCTGCCAAGTAGAACCGCGTCATTTAAAATACGGGCTGCGCTCCCCAGCAGTTGAGCCCCGCACCCTTCAGGAAGGGATTCCAGGGCATCGGCCATGCCTCCATAGTAAACGCCTTTGGAGCGCACCGTTGTCCTCATCCGAAACATGGCGATGATATTCTGCTGAATTTCGCTGGTCCCTTCAAAGATGGTCGTGATCTTGATATCCCTCTTGATCTTTTCGACCTCGTATTCACGCATGTATCCATACCCGCCAAGGGCCTGAATGGCGTCATTGGCCATGGTATCACCCACTTCCGTGGCGAAGTACTTGGCGATAGATCCCTCGACCTGGAGGTCCTCTTCATCGGTATCCAACCGGCCCGCCACCTCCTCGATATAGGCCCTTGCGGCTTCCAGCCGGACCGCATTGGGAACGAGCAGTTTGTGTGTATATCCCTGCTTTTGCGCAAGGGTGGTTCCGAATTGAACACGCTCCTTGGCATAGGAGATGGCCTTTTCCAGGGCAGCCACGCCGCCTCCCAGCCCAAAAGTCGCCACCATCAGCCGAGTGTAGCCGAAGACCTCATTGGACTGTTTTAGACCCTGCCCCTCGACACCCCCCACGAGATTTTGTGCGGGAACGTAAAGGTCCTCCAGGGTCAGGGAACAGGTATTGGAGGCCCTGATACCATGTTTATCTTCATGCTTCCCAGGGGTGAGTCCTTCGGTCCCCCTTTCCACAATGAAAAAGGAAGGACCGTCAGGGGCGTCAGCCAGGATGGTAAAGAGCTCGGCCACACCGCCATTGGTGATAAACTGCTTTGGCCCGTTGATTTTGTAGCCCTTGATATTACCGGCCTCATCCATGACCCTTTCCGCCTTTGTCTTCAGGGACTGGACGTTGGACCCGGCCTCGGGTTCAGTGACCCCGTAACCTACAATAAGGCCTTCTTCGGCAATCCTGCGAATGTATTTTTCCTTTTGTTCGGGGGTGGATCCGACTCGAAGGGGGTCCATTCCCAGACAAATGGCCAGAAAAGACGTTGCCAGCGCGAGATCCACTTTAGCCATCTTTTCAGAAACAATGGCGATGTCTGCGGCACCCGCACCCAAGCCGCCATATTCCTGTGGAATAAATACCAGGTGAAGCGCAATCTCCGGTCCAAGCATGAATCGTATGAGTTCCATGGGAAAGTCACCACAGTTATCCATGGCCATCTTGGTCTCCAGGGTGATCTTCTCCCTCTCCAGCTTGGATATGGTGTCAAGCACCATGGAAAGCATTTCAGGTTCCATTTTTGAGTGTTCCATCTCCAATACGTCTCCTCGTCACATTCTATTATAATTATCCTGTTTAAGGGCCAATTGAAACCCTGTCCTATCGGCCATTTCACATCCCCGCCTTCAGGGATTCAGGGCAGGTCACTTCCAACTCCCCTTCGGATTCATCCCCCGTGGACGGGGCAAACATCAAAGCGGTGACCTATCGGGGTAGATGCTTTACTTCTCCTCTTTCCAATTGGGCCGCCGTTTTTCGAGAAAGGCGGAGATACCCTCCCGGGCATCATCCATGACGGCATTTGCCGATATCACCTCTTTTGCAAATTCATAGGCCTCCGAGTCTGCCATGTTGATTTGCCGGTAAAAACCCCGCTTGCCGATTCCTAACGTGACGGCGCTGTAACAAGCAATGTCATCGGCCAATTTTCGGGTTTCCTCTTCCAGCCTCTCAGGGGAAACCACATGGTTGAGCAGACCGAAATCTCTGGCCGCCTCCGCGCTGATGAACTTCCCTGTCAATAGCATTTCAAGGGCACGCTTTCTTCCCACGGCTCGGCTCAAGGGGACCATGGGTGTGGAACAGAACAGACCGATTTTAACCCCGGGCGTTGCAAAACGTGCGTTTTCCTCCGCAACCGCCAAATCGCATGCCGCAACCAACTGGCAACCCGCAGCCGTCGCGACACCTTGGACCTGAGCAATCACTACTTGAGGCACACCCTGAATCAGAGCCATGAGATTGATACAGTTTTCAAAGATATGCCGGATATCGGCCAACTTCCCGGCAAGAATCTCATTCAAATCGTGTCCCGCACAGAATTGCTCGCCCGCCCCTTTGACAATGATGACCTTTGCAGGACCCTCGCCAACGGCCTTCATGCATGCGGCAAATTCCTTCATAAGTTCCAATGACAGGGCATTACGCTTTTCAGGGCGGTTGAGAGTCAGCAGACCGACTTTTTCCCTTTCATCGTAGGTGATAAACTCGTAAGCCATTTCACACTCCCGAGAAAATGTCCGTTTCAATGAACGACGTCACCCTGGGGGTACCCCAAGGGTATCTCCCGGGATGTTGGTGGGGCCCTTTTCTAGATGATGATATTTACAAAGAGGATGCTGCCCATCTCGTGTCCATAGGTGTGTTACGGAAAGGCATTCCTTGAACGGCTTTTTTTGCATGCTAACACAAAAGGGTTGGTTGTGCAAAAGTTTCCTCAGGGGCCCGAAATCATGCGCATATTAGCCCAAAACGGACCCAGGAACGGTCCCTGTCCCACCACCAGGCATTCTCCCTAATATCCTAATTTCAGTAATAATATGCAAATCGGGCGATGATTGGGGGGGCATCGGATGCAGATTGCAATTTTAAAAAATTTTTCATAGACTTAAAAATTGTGTCTGTGATCCCGCCCATCGAAGGCCACAAGACGAATTCTACTTTGGAGGTATCACCATCCCATGCGCATCAACCCGCCCGTCCGTGAAGCGTCCGCCCTAAAGGGCGAGGGTCCTGAAAAGAATAGCGATATCGAGATACGAAAAACCATTTGCTCTATCTGCAACCCCATGTCCCATTGCGGCATCGACGCCCATGTGCGCGACGGCGTCGTCATAAAAGTCGAGGGAAGCAAAGAGAATCCCCACAGCGGTGGAACCCTCTGTTCAAAAGGGGCGGCCAACCGCCAATATATCTATCATAAAGATCGAATCCGCACCCCTCTTCTTAAAAAAGGTGGAATGGCATCCGATCGGTTTGAGCCGGTCTCCTGGGACGAGGCCATGAAGATCCTGACAACCCGCCTGCTCTCCATCAAGGAAGAATCGGGGCCGGAATCGGTTGTCTTTTATGCCGGATATCCCAAATGGATGAGACCCTTTTTAAAACGCCTGGCCCACAATTTCGGCTCTCCCAATTATTGCACGGAATCTAGCACCTGTTCAAAGGCCGTGTCCCTGGCCAACCAGTTGAACTACGGGACTGCGGGACGTCCGGAACTCCTGAAAACCAAATGTCTCATGGTCTGGAGCAACAACCCTTTTTATTCCAACACGTCCAATGTCCGGAAACTCCTCGACGCCAGGGAAAGGGGCCTGAAGATCATCGAGGTGGGCCCGCTCATCACCCCCCTCACGCCCCACGCAGACATCCACCTCCGCATGCGCCCCGGCACCTCCGGCGCCCTGGCCCTCGGCATCGCCCATGTGATTATCGAAGAAGACCTCTTTGACCGCGATTTTGTCGAGCACTGGACCCTTGGATTCGACGAATACCGTGAGTATGCCCGTGAATTTTCGCCTCATGTAACTGAGCGAATTACGGGTGTACCCTCTGATCTGATCGTAAAGGCAGCAAGGCTCTTTGCCATGACAAAGCCGGCAAGCATCCTCAGCGGGGCCAATGCCACGGTCCACCACACAAACGGGGTTCAAAATCATCGTGCATTGTCCTGTCTGATCGGGCTGACCGGGAATTATGACAGGGAGGGCGGCAACTATGTGGTTCCCCCCTCCTATCTCTATGTCCCCAACGGCCTGATCACACGGCAAGTCCAGTTCGAGGAATCGCGTGCCTTTGGGGAAATGGCGCCCAGGGTGGGACAAGACCGTTACCCGGTGTGGTGCCGCCTTGTGCCCGAAGGCCAGGCCATACATATTCCCTTTCAAATTGAAAGCAAAGAGCCCTATCCCCTCCGGGCCATGGTGGGCTTCGGGCTGAACCATCGCATGTGGCCGGCTTCGGACGCCTTTGCCGAAAGTCTGAAAAAACTCGATTTTCTGGTCAACGTGGAGCTGTTCATGACGGATACCGCCAAAATGGCGGACCTGGTGCTCCCGGCCTGCTCATCCTTTGAGAGAAGTGAGTTAAAATTCTATCCCGAACAATACGTGATCTGGACTTCGCCTGCACTGGAGCCTTTGTGGGACTCCAGGCCGGACACTGATATCATCTTTGATATGGCCCGAAGCCTTACACCCGACGACGACCTCATGCAAAAGGGATATGAGGCCTGTGTGGATTGGATGCTGGAACCGACCGGTCTCACGGTAGAACAACTCAAGCAGCATCCTGGCGGATACGCCGTAAAGGATGTTGACATGCCGCCCTATGAAAAATATAGGACAAACGGCTTTACCACTCCTTCCGGCAAAATGGAATTCACATCTACAATCCTCAAAGAGGCCGGCCTGGATCCCCTTCCGCGCTTTCAGGAACCCGGTCTGGGCCCCTATTCCGCGCCCGAAGCGGCCAAGGACTATCCTCTGATCCTGACCACCGGAGCGAGGCTTCCCATGTTTGTCCATTCCAGGACCTTTCGACTGGCATGGACCCGAAGCCTGAGACCGGAACCCATGGTGGATATCAACCCAAAGGATGCCGAAGACCGGGGTATCGCCCCGGGAGACCCGGTCGAACTTTCAACACACCGCGCTGTCATCCGGGTGAAGGCCAACCTGACGGAAATCGTTCCTCAGGGGGTGGTCAACATGTACCACGCCTATCCGGGTGCAGACGTAAACCGGTTGATCGACCCGGATTACCTGGACCCCATTTCCGGGTACCCCGGGTTTAAGTCTTTGCTCTGTGAAGTCAAAAAAACCCCGACATAGATGAGGAGCCACATCACCCAATGCAACTAGGATTCTCCTTTGACATTTCCCGCTGCAGCGGCTGCATGGCCTGCATGGTCGC
>CAYNYM010000148.1:0-7238 GCA_964401325.1 uncultured Desulfobacteraceae bacterium
TTTTGCGGGCAACGGACTTGCGATCGGCCCGGCACACATCCAGGCCCTCCACCTCAATGCAACCGTCCGTGGGCCTGAGCAGGCCGTTCAGGCAATAGAGCAGGGTCGTCTTTCCCGAGCCGTTTCGCCCGAGCAGGGCGCAGAAAAGCCCTTGATCCACCTCGAAAGTGATTTCCGAAAGGACCTCTCTCACACCGTAGGAAAAGCTGACATCCGAACATTTCAGACTCATGTCCATCCACTCCCCCTGTTCCGGTAAAGAAGATAGGCGAAAATGGGCGCCCCACTGAATGCGGTGACCACGCTGATAGGCAGTTCCGCCATGGTCAGGGTGCGGGCGAGGGTGTCGGCCAGAACAAGAAAAATCCCCCCTAACAGGGCGGTCATGGGGATCATGATTTCGTGGTTCGGACCGACCAGTGTGCGGGCGATATGGGGAATGACAAGGCCCACCCAGCAGATCTGCCCGCATGTGGATACCGATACGGCCACCATAACCGAACTGACCGTGATAAAAAGCATGCGGTAGAGGCCGGGATTAAGGCCGATGGACTTTGTCTGAAGATCCCCCAGAGACAGGACATTGAGTCTGTAGCGCAGAAGGAACACAATGCTCAGTGCCCCGCAGATAAGGGGGGCGGCCGTGTAGATATCCTTCCATTCCGCCCTGCTGATACTCCCCATGATCCAGAAGACAATGGCGGGCAATTCATTATAGGGATCCGACAGGAATTTCAACAGGGTAATAGATGAATTAAAGACCGAAAGCACGACAAGCCCTGCAAGCACCAATACGAGGACGGGTTTTACCGCCACCACCCTCGCAATGAGAAGAGCCATGGATACAGCGGCCAGACCAAAGACAAAGGCCAGGATCTGAATCATGACAAAGGAACCCCCGGGAAGAAGAAGTCCGAGGGCGGCGCCGAACGTGGCTCCGGCCGAGACCCCAAGGATATCGGGCGAGACCAGAGGATTCCGAAACAGCCCCTGGTAGACGGCCCCTGAAACCGAGAGTCCCATTCCCAAAAGCACGGCCATCACACACCGTGGCAACCTCACCAGGGTGAAGACCATGGCCTTGCCCGACAATTCCGGATCGACCTGCTGGTGGGACACCCATGAGAAAAGGATCCGGCACAACTCTGCCATTGAAATATGAACACGCCCTATCCCAAGGGATAGGATGAACATCAGTCCCAGGATGAGGGTCAGGATCGCCGTCAGCCGCCGTGCCCCGAGCCTTGCGCTTCGATTCGAAAGATCTTCTTCCCTCATTTATCGCCCTTACCCGACCAAACCACGGCCAGGTATCCGCCGATAGAGAGTATGAAAAGGGCATAAAACCAGAAGAATGCAGGCCCGATGGGATTTCTGCTGATAATGAGGAGCACTCCCGGGCGAACATCCTCAAGAGTCAATTTTTTGGGGCCTTGACCTTTAGAACCGCCGCACACGTTGCATCCCCGTTTCTTTTCATCCGCTTTGGCCCCGGGGCTCAGGTCTGAAAACCTGAAAAGAGACACTTGTGTGCCGTCATAGAAAAGTGGCGTCATATGCCGAAGCTCTCGGGTCAAAAGCACCTGCTCTCCTTCCATCAAAGAGACCCGGGCGTAATTTTCCTTCCAGTGAAAGGCCTCGTTTGTTCGGGAATGCCGGTCCATGCGCAACAGTCCCGGATCATCCACGAAACAAATTTCATCCACCCTTAATACCGTGCCTCCGGGCAAGTCAAGCGTTCCATTGGCACTCAGACCGGCCTTGGCCTTGTAGCCCCAGATAAAGCTGATGCCGTGCATGATCACCAGCACGAAGAAAAGGACATGCATTGCAAGAAGAAGCACCCTGGAAAGGCTCATTCGGATCTTCGCAAAATCCAGCAGTTTATTCCAGGTGCAGAGAAAAATATTTACGAGCAGCAGCCCTGCAATAAGGATCACAATGATGAGCCATAGGCAGAGGACGGGATTTTTTGCCCCTTCCTGAAAAATCCAGTCCCGAATGAGCACATCGTTCATCTCTCGCACGATTGCCATCTTGTAAACTTCGGTCTTTCCAAGAACCGCCCCAATCACCAACCAAAGCACCAGGGAGAAAGAACTCACGACCATAAACCTGAGAGAACTCAAAAATTTCATAACCGCCTCAATGATTTCTTATCATAACCACAACAAGGATCAGCACGGGGATACAGGCGCTGATAAAGGCCTTTACACGACGTTTCCTGGACCACACGGGCGGCCAGTGAAAAGGGATCATAAAAAGCAGGAAAGTCGCCGCAGAGGTGAAGAAAGGAGGGCTGAACTGCCAGAAATCCCCGGATGCCTTTGCGCTCCACCAGGCACCGCATATCTCTGATACCAAAAATAAAAGAGCACCGAGGAGCAGATAATTTCGGCCTCCTTTCATGTCCACTCCCACACCGCTCTCCACCGATCGGGAGGGGTTCAGGCCCACGGCGAAAAAGGCTGCACCAAAGAGCATGACGCCAACAGACACGACCCTAAAAAAGAAAAAAGAAAACACCGAAGGATAATTATACCAGTAAAGATAGGATGAAGGGTCCAGCGATTCTCCCAGAGAAAAGGCATAGAGCAGGATAATCCCAGCACTTTCATAGCGGCCCAACAAAAGGGGCGAGGAGGTCGAGTCGGATAGCATCAAGCTCATCATTCCCAAGACAAAACCCATTGTCACATAGCTCTCCGCAAAACCTTCGGAAAATGGAAAATGTCCGGATCGGTACCAGAAAAGGACAAAAACCGCGCCGTTCAGGACCAGCGAAAGGGTGAAAACCTTTTTGAAGATGCGGATCCATGAGGGTTTCAGCGTTAATACAAAAGCGATCAGATAACCCGCGAAAGACAAATAGTAAAAAACTTTGACAAAAAGTATATCCAATATTCAATTCTCCCTATGATGTGAGAGGACAAAAACCATCTGTTGGAAAAAAGACGCGACGTCACCGCGTCCCGATATTATTCCATAATACCCTCCCAACTACTCCAGGCGATCCTTCAACGCCCCCTCCATGGCCGAAAAACTCTTCTTGAAAAGGACCCGGTGAAAGCGGTCGATCTCTGCAATCACATCAAGATCTTCAAAACGGTCAGGATAGAGACGCTTCCCCAGCCAAAGCACCCCCAGGGTCGAAAGCGGGGAGGGAAAATCCCAGGGCGCCAGGTTGGAAGGAAACAGGTAGACCGCACCGTTTGCCACGGCCTTGACCTGTTTGAACTCGGGGCGAGAGAGGACCCTTGCAGCCTGAGCCCTGGCCGAGAGGGAGGCCGCAACAAGATCCGGGTCCCAACGGATAAACTGTTCGGGAGATATCTCCCTGAAATATCCGGATAATTCGTGCCCTGCGTTGACCCCTCCCGCCCTGCTGATGATTTCATCCTGAAGCAGGCTCCCGGTAGCGGTACTGAAAACCCCCTCACTCGAAGCGTAATACACTATCTTACGTTCGGCTTCGGGCACTTGACGCACCTTCCCCGCTACGAAACTCAGCAGGCGATTGCTCTCTGCCATGACCTTCGCAGCCCTGGCCGGTTCCCCGACGGCCTCAGCGATGAGCATGAGAGTCCGGTTGAGGCCTTCGAAGGTCTCAGGAAGAATGACAAGCGCAGGTATGCCATACGCCACCAGCCGATCGGCGATCTTGATCCCGTCTTTCTGGGCGTAGAGCAACACCAGGTCGGGGTCTAAATGGATGATCGTCTCCAAATTGAGCCCCGTGGATTTTCTTCCCACAGGCGGCAGGTCCGCGATGCCCGGGTAAACGCCCAACTGGAGTTTGTCATGTTTCGAGTGGGAATCGATGCCGACCAGTCTGTCACACAACCCTAGGGAAAGGAGACACAGGGCCGCCGGCTTAAAGGTGGTGATAATCCGCTCAGCCTTCTCGTGTACCACGACATTGCGTCCGACCATATCCCTGACCACCCGATTCTCACCGGCACAGACCTGCGCGAGGAATAAAAAACAGATGAGTGACACTGTCAAGATGGAGACACCTTTCCGATAATTCATACCAATGCTCCTTTCAATATCTATTGATACCTGGAAACCGCTTGCGAATTCCGGGCGGAGGGAAGAGAACACCTTCCATGGCCTCAGGTTAATTCAAACACGATGGTAATCGTCAGACGGACTTCACCTTCGAACAGCCGCCGGGGTGGTCTGGTAAAAGGGGAGGACTCCCTGACGGCCTTTATGGCCGCGTCGTCCAAGACCCTGTGCCCGGAATTTTTGACGACCTTCTCATCCTTGACAACCCCATCCAAACCGATCACAAAGCCCACCACCACGGCCCCCTCGATCTGATGCTTCTTGGCTTTTTCGGGATAGCACTTGTATTTTTCGATTCTGACCCGTACCATCTCCAGGTAACTTTCGTGGTTATCAAACTCCCCGCTGACCCCCTCGATCTGAGCCGGGTCCCAGTGGGCGGAGCCTAGATCCGGAGTCCCGGGAATCTCCGGCAGAGCAACGCTCTCCATGACGCCTGCGGAAAACCGATTATCCACTGCGGCCATTTTTATGGGCTTGAAATGGGGGATGACACGGGATGGCGTCTTCAGTCGCCTCACCTCTCGGGTTTTAAAATCTCTCTTGGGTCGGACCCTTGGCCTGGGAATTGACCGTCTTGGATGCTTGGTAACGTCTTCCACGCTCATTTCGATATAACTCATGGCCTTGCCCGTATAAAAACCCGAGACATGCAGAAAAAAAATCGCATGAACACCGACGGAAAGGATCACGAGGAGCCTCAGGAGCCAGTTGGGCCTTGGGCGGTTTGAAAGGGTTCGGGAATTGTCATGATTCGACATAGCGCTAAAATCCTTCTACAAGTCCTTTTCCGTCGCCAGACACAATCTGCCCGCACCCGCGGCCTTGGCCACATCCATGACCTTGACGGCCTTGTTAAGGACCACGGCCCTGTCGGCCCGAACGACCACCAGTTTATCCTCCCGGACCCCGATCATCTCCTTCAGGCGATCGAACAGGACCTCTACGGAGACCTCGCGGTTTTCGAGAAACGCCCTGCCCTCACGGTCGACGTAAACCGTGATGACCTCTTCGGTCTGCGGAGCGGATGCCTTGGCTTGGGGAAGCTTGATCTTGATCCCCTCCTCCACCATAAAATTGGTGGTCAACAGGAAGTAGATCAAAAGCAAAAAAACGATGTCAATGAGCGAGGTCAGGGGCACCTGCACCCCTGCCCCCGTCCTTTTCCTGAGACGTCCAATCATGACTTCTCCCTTACTTCTTCCTGCCGATAGCCTTGATGAAGGTGACGGTCCCGTCCGCGAGCTGGGTCTCGTATTTCTCCACCCGGGAAACGAGATAACTGTGGGCCACCATCGTGGGAAGGGCCACCGTGAGCCCCAACGCCGTTGTCAGCATGGCTTCCCAGATCCCGCCCGCCAGGACGGCCGCGTTGACCTTTCCTCCCATCTGTTGGATCACCATGAAGGCCTTGATCATTCCGAGCACCGTCCCCAGAAGACCCAGCAACGGGGCCATATTGCCTATCGTTGCCAATGCGGGCAGATAGCGGGACAGATTCCGCACCTCCTCATCCGTGGAATGCCCGATAACGGTCTCCAGGGTCTCGCGGTCCTGATCCAGGACCTCCAGTCCGCTTGCCAGTATCCTCCCCATGGAACAATGGCTTTCCCTTGCCAGTTCACCGGCACGCGTGCGGTCTCCCTTCTGAAGGTATTGAGCCACGGTTTCCGCCAGTCCTTTGCCCCTGACGCGTACTCGGGCAAAACGGATCAGCCTTTCCAGAAATATGGCCAGGGCGAGGACGGAGCAAAAAAGAATAGGCCCTACAAGGACGCCTCCCTTTGACAGAAAATCAAACATGGCCGCCACCTCCCGTGGGGATCGTCATTCTACTAAACATATTTAACATCCCTTATCTTCCTCCACTGCTTCAATAGGCCTCTTCGATGTCTGCGACACCGTCGAGATTCAGGTCCTTTGATCGCTTTATCAGGGCCTCTGATTCATCATAATACTCCCAGAGGTCCGCTTTTCCGTTCGCATTGGTGTCTTCCTCGACCCTTACCAATCTGCCCTTATCATAAAAATACCAGGTATCCACCCTCCCGTCCTTGTTGCTGTCCTTCTCTGCGCGCATCGCCTCTTCGGTATCGTTGTAGAACCAGGTGAGCGAATTCCCGGTACCTTCCTCATTTTCTTCGCTCTTGAAGAGCTTTCCGGCCTCGTTGTAATGCTCTTTGAGATTCGGGGTTCCATCATCGTTTTCGTCGAGCACCTTGAGCCGAAGCACCCCGTCCTTATAGTAATAGCCGGCCTCTGCCCGACCGTCCCCGTCTTCATCCAGGGTCGTCACATTGTCCCAGGAGGGGCGGTCAAACCGCTGACGCACCTCAAAACGCCCGTCCCCGTCCTGATCCTTGACCAGTTTCTTTTTTTTGCCCTCGTGATAGAAGAGTTTAAGATCGACCTTTCCATCGCCGTTATCGTCTTTTTCTATCCTTGAGAGGTCTCCTCCCCCATAAAACTCCCAGGTGTCGAATTTACCGTCGAGGTCGGTATCGCTTTCCACCCGCTCTTTTTTTTCTTTGACATTAAAAAAGACCCGGGTATCAGGCCTCCCGTCCCTGTTCCGATCCGTGCTCTGGAGGTGGACCTTTCCCTTTTTGAACATTGTCATGCTTTCGTGAAATCCGTCTCCGTCACTGTCCAGGGTCACCCGAACAGGCACCCCGCTCCTGTAAAATCTTACCCTGTCGATCCGTCCCGTATGCCGGGTATCCTCCTCGACCTTTTCGGAAAGCCCCTGGCCGTCAAAGTGCGAAAAAAAATCCATTTGGTCGTCAAAATTCGTATCCTTTTCCTGGTAAAAGACCTTCCCTTCCTTGAACTGCGTGATGATATCGAAGCGACCGTCCCCGTTGGAATCTTTTCTCTGTTCCGCGGGTTGGCCCTTTTCATAGCAGGTCAAGGTCTCGAAGCGACCGTCGTGGTCCCGGTCCTTTTTCTGTTCGAGGAGTTCCCCACGGCAATAGATCCGGAACTCATCCATTGTGCCGTCATCGTCCGCATCGTGACGGCTCTCCCGAGCAAGGCCCTCCGCATCAAACAGGGTGATCCTCTCACAGTGTCCGTTTCCGTTTTGATCCACACGCCGCTCCTGCGGCCTGTCATCCTTGTAGGTCTGGAAGATATTGGGCCTTGAATCCCCGTCCGTATCCTTGGTA
>CAYNYM010000149.1:0-7233 GCA_964401325.1 uncultured Desulfobacteraceae bacterium
GGGATCGAGGTGGTTCCCGTGCTCATCGGGGCCTTCGGCATTCCTCAGATCATTCAGGTCCTCAAGGAACGGTTTGTGATGGGTGACGCCCAGAAATTTCAGAGAATTCTACCTGAATTCGGCACCATCGTCAGGAATATACCCAATATCATCAGGTCCGCCCTGATCGGCGTCGGGATAGGATCCGTTCCGGGCATCGGGGAAGATATCGCGGCCTGGGTCTCCTACGGTGCGGCCAAGAACACCAGCAAACATCCCGAACGTTTCGGGAAGGGGGAATACACGGCGGTCCTTTCCACAGAGACGGCCAACAATGCCTGCGTGGGCGGGGCCATGATTCCTCTGCTCAACCTCGGCATCCCGGGAAGCCCGCCGGCCGCCATGCTCCTGGGGGCACTCATGCTCCACGGGGTCACCCCCGGCCCCATGATCACCTTTGAGCATCCCAATTTCATCATCGAGGTGGCGGCCATTCTCCTCCTCGCCTCCATGACCATGTGGATCGTCGGTATGTTGCTGGCCAAACAGGTCGTCAAGGTCCTGCGCATCCCGCCGCCCCTGTTCATGCCGATCGTCGGCGTCCTGTGCATCATCGGCTCCTACTCCCTGGGTATCAACGTCTGGAATCTGTACCTCATGCTGCCGGTCGGTATCGTCAGCTACTTTCTGACCGAAATGGGGTATCCCATCGCCCCCCTGGTGATCGGGGTCATCCTCGGTCCCATGGCCGACGAAAACCTGCGAAGGGCCCTGATGGTCTCCCAGGGGAGTTTCCTGCCCGTCTTCCAGCGGCCGGTCTCCCTGATCCTTTTCCTGATCATTGTCTGGACCGTGGTCAGCCAGTTCCAGTTTTTCAGGAACTTAAAAAATAAAATGATCAACAAACTGTTTCGAAAAAAATCTCGCAAACCCGATTTAGAATCTCAGGCGAGCGGAGGAGAATGAACCTTTGATCGGAGTTTCACCTGCATATTTTATTTCCCGATTCAGCGACCGGTTTACGCCATCTGATGTAGCCCGGGGGCTGTCCGAAATCGCCGCTCTGGGTTACCACGGCTTTCAGCCGGAGGTCTTTCATCGGGACATGCTCGATCTGTGGCTGAACGGCGGCGCCCGGCTGGTTCGAGACCGATCCCGGGATCTCGGCCTGGTGCCGACCCAGTTTGTGGCCCATTTTTTAATGAAGGCCTGTGAAAATCCGGAGAGCCTGACCTCGGACCGAGCCGTCGAGGATATGAAATCGGTTTTGGAATTCGTGACCCTGTTCGACACGTGTCAAATCATTACCGTTCCCCTGGGCCCTTTCGAACCGGTCCATGATCCCCGGCCGGACGATGATCCGAGCCATTGGGCCCGTCTTGGGGACGTCATCGGATCACTCTTGGAATTGGTTCGTCGGTCCGGACGCAAGTTGGCGCTGGAGATCCTGCCGTCGTCGCTGATTGGGGGGATCGACGGCTTCTTGCGCCTCCACGAACAACTCGGTTCAGAGGATCTGGGGCTGAACTTTGACACCGGACATGCCTGGGCTTCCGGGGAGGACCTCTACCTTGTCCCGGCCAAACTCGGTCATCGGATCGTGGGGACCCACCTGTGTGACAATTTTAGACACGAAAATCTCTCCCTTCGGCCCGGTGCGGGATCCATCGACTGGCCGCGTCTTATCGGTGCATTGAAGGCTGCCGGTTATACCGGTTCCTATGATCTGGAAATCATCTGCAGGCCGGAACACATTCAACGAGAATACCTGGAAGGACGCCTCTTTATCGATGCCGTTCTCAACCGGCAAAACGCCGACCCAAAGGTCTGACGGAGGAAGAACATATGTTAAACATGGCTATTATTACGGGGTTCCTGTCCCGGACCAAGGACCGATTTCACGAGTACAATGAACCCCTGGCCCTGGATCAGAAATTTCGGCTGATGACGGAGATCGAAGGCTATGACGGGGTGGAGATTGTTTATCCCTACGAGGTGAAAGATCCCGCCGGGACAAAGCAATTGTTGAACAAATACGGGTTGAACGTGGCCGCGGTAAACGTGAACGTCAAGGCCGAACCCGAATTTCGGCACGGAGGATTGACCTCCCACGATAAGGCGATACGGGATAAGGCCGTTCGTTTTATCAAGGAATCCAAAGATTTCGCGGCGGCCCTGGGCGCCGACAAGGTGACCTGCTGCCCGCTCGGCGACGGCTATGAGTTCGCTTTCCAGTATGATTATGCAAAAACCTGGAAATATCTCATAGAAACCTTTGGGGAGGCCGGTTCCTATAAGCCGGAAACTCCTCTTTTCATTGAGTATAAACCCAGTGAAACCAGGGGGCATTGCTTCGTAGATTCCGCGGCAAAGACCCTGTGCCTGCTCAATGATATCGGTATCAGGGACATGGGCGTCACACTCGATTTCGGGCATTCCATGTACGGGAACGAGAACCCTTCCGAAGCCCTGGTTCTTCTGGCCGAAAGCCCGTATCACTATTACATCCATATCAACGACAACGACGGCAAATGGGACTGGGACTACTTTTGCGGGACCAAACACTTTCTCGAATATGTAGAATTCCTGTATTACCTGAAAAAATACGGCTATGAAGGCTACCTCACCTCCGATACGTCTCCGACCCGTTGGGACATCAAAGGGACTTTCGAGGCCAACAGCCGGATCTCCAATAAAATCTGGCAAAAACTGGACCGGATCGACGGGGAGGCCTTAGGACGTCTGATCGCGGGGAGCGATTATCTCAAGACCTGGCAATTCATAGAAGAACATATTTTTTCTTTGAAATAAACACTGGGCGTAAAGGAGTGCAAATGGAAACGACCCACGAACCCATGGGCATTGAAGAACTCAAGAATATGGCGGTGACGATTCGCTGCGACATCATCGACATGATCCACACGGCCAATGCCGGGCATCCGGGCGGATCTCTTTCGGCGGCGGATGTCGTGACCGCCCTGTACTTCCGGCTCATGCGGCTGGATCCCGAAAACCCGGACTGGCCCGACAGGGACCGCTTTATCCTGTCCAAGGGCCACGCCTGCCCGGTCTGGTATGCCGCCCTGGCGGAACGCGGATATTTCGACAAGGCCCACCTGGGGACCCTGCGCCGGATGGGGAGCATCCTCCAGGGGCACCCGGACATGCGCAAAACACCCGGCATCGACATGACCGCAGGGTCCCTCGGCCAGGGGCTTTCCGCTGGGCTGGGCATGGCCCTCAGCGGAAAACTGCAGGGTAAGGACTACCATGTCTGGGTCGTCGTCGGTGACGGCGAAATCCAGGAAGGATCCGTCTGGGAGGCCGCCATGGCGGCCGCAAAATGGAGGGTCGACAACCTGACCGCGATCCTGGATCGCAACCACCTGCAAAACGATTACTGCGTCGATGATGAGATGCCTATCGAGCCGGTGGCGGATAAGTGGCGGGCCTTTGGCTGGAATGTTGTGGAAATCGACGGTCACGATATGGAGCAGATTGTAAAAGCGTTGGAAGAGGCCAAGTCTTTCAGCGGCGCACCGACCATCATTATTGCACACACCGTTAAGGGCAAGGGGGTCTCCTTCATGGAAAACGTGGCGGAATGGCACGGCAGGGCGCCCTGCCAGGAAGAAGCAGACCAGGCCCTGGAAGAGATCAGGAGGTGTTATTGTGAACACTAACGAGAAGTCACCGTACCGTTATTTGAGAACGGAAATCATTTCTCTTCTGACATCGGAAGATCTGTTTATAAAGCCCGAACAACAGCCGACGCGATATGCCTATGCCGAGGCCATTCTCGAACTGGGAGAGAGGAACCCAAAAGTTGTGGTCCTCGACGCCGATGTCTCCAAGTCGGTAGGAACCAATGAATTCGCCGATAAATTTCCCGAACGTTCTTTCAATTTCGGGATAGCGGAGCAAAACATGATGGCCGCCGCAGCGGGTATGGCGACGACGGGTCTCATTCCCTATGCCACGACCTATGCCGTCTTTGCCAGTATGCGGGCCCTGGATCAGGTGCGCAACAGCATCCACTACCCTCGCCTGAACGTCAAAATCGCCGCCAGCCACGGCGGTATAACGCCCGGTCCGGACGGCGTGACGCACCAGGGACAAGAAGACCTTTCTATTATGCGGGCCATTGCTGGATCGACCGTCATTGCACCTGCAGATTCATCCACGACCAAATTGGCCGTCTGGGCCGCGGCGGAGTGGGAAGGCCCGGTTTATCTAAGCTTTACGAGAGACCCCGTTCCCATTATTTTTGACCTGGACTATCCTTTCAAGATCGGAAAAACTGTCACGATCCGCGACGGTACTGATGCCACCATCATTGCCAACAGGGACCTGGTCGTGCAGGCCCTGGTCGCGGCCGAATATCTATCCGGAAAAGGCTTGAACGTGAGGGTCATGGATTGTCATACTCTCAAGCCCCTTGATATCGAAGCGATTCTGAAGGCTGCAGAGGAGACCGGAGCCATTGTCACCGCAGAAAACAACGTATTTTTCGGAGGACTGGGCAGTGCGGTTGCCGAAGTACTCGTGGAGAACCGACCCATCCCCATGAAACGCATTGGGGTGCGTGACATCTTTACCGAGTCCGGCCCCTACCTGGACCTGCTGGAGAAATATGGAATGTCGTCAAAACACATCGCAAAGGCCGTAGAGGAAGTCGTAGGACGGAAATCCTGATTTCCGGATACCGTGTTTGTTTGAATAAACGCGCCGCTTGTCTCGGATTCGGGCGCCCGGTCCATCGACCTAACTCTGAACCTCTGAACCCTGAACTCTGAACCTTTGAACCCTTGAACCAACCACCTATCCATAAAGCGGACCTCCTCCGCAGCCTTCCGGACGAATGGCCGGTTGATCTGAGACCGCAAATTCGCGATCAGATCGATGCGGACGGCCGTAAGGTGGTGGTCCTGGACGACGACCCTACCGGCACCCAGACGGTCCACGGCATACCGGTCATCACCGAATGGTCTGCGGAAACCCTGGAAGCCGAGCTTACGGATGCCCTGCCCGCCTTTTATATCCTGACCAATTCCAGGAGCCTCCCATCGGCCGAGGCCCGGTCCATGAACAAGGAAATCGGTTCCGCCCTTGTAGCCGCGGGTCGCCGGACGGGTCGGGACTATGTGGTTGTGAGCCGCAGTGATTCTACGCTGCGGGGCCATTTTCCCGCTGAAGTCAAGGCCCTTGCCGATGCGCTTTCGCAGAGGTTCGACGGCTGGTTGATTCATCCTTTTTTTCTAGAGGGCGGCCGTTACACCATCGGTGACATTCACTACGTGGACCAGGGGGGACTTCTCGTTCCCGCCGGTGAGACCGAGTTCGCCCGCGACAGTGTTTTCGGTTATCGTTCCTCCAATCTGAGTGAGTGGATAGAGGAAAAAACGCAGGGGCAAGTATCAGCCGGTGAGGTTCTTAGAATTTCCATCGAGGATATACGGCAGGGTGGACCGGAGCGCATCACAGAGAAACTGCTGGCCCTGAAGGACGGCATGATATGTGTGATCAATTCGGCCGGCTATCGCGACGTCGAGGTGTTCATCATGGGCCTGCTGGATGCGGAATCCCAGGGAAGACGATTTCTCTATCGCACAGCGGCTTCCTTCGTGCAGGTGCGGGCCGGACTCCGGCCCAGGCCCCTCCTGACCCGGTCGGATCTGGAGATGCCCAAATCGGGGGGCGGCCTCGTGTTGGTGGGATCCTATGTGCCGAGGACGACGGGCCAACTCGACGTCCTCTTATCTCTCCCGGGGGTTACGGCGACTGAAATACGTGTCGAGTTCCTCCTGAAAGAAGGCTCTCGACTCAGGGAAATCAAACGCGTGGCTCGAATGGTCGAGAGCGCCCTTAAACGTTCGGAGGATATCGTGGTCTTTACGACACGCCTTATCGTGACCACCAAGGATGCCGAAAAAGACCTCTTGATCGGAAGTCGTATCTCCGAAGGGCTGATTGAGGTCCTTCGCCGCATCGCGACGCCGCCGCGATACCTCATCGCCAAAGGGGGCATTACGGCCAGCGATCTGGCGACCAAGGCACTGGGGGTCAAACGGGCCCTGGTGCTGGGCCAGATCCTGCCCGGTGTCCCTCTCTGGCGCCCGGGCCCTGAGAGCCGCTTTTCCGGCATACCCTATGTTGTTTTTCCCGGCAATGTGGGAGATCCAAAGGCACTGGCGGAGATCGTTGAGACCCTGAGACCGGATGCCTCAGGTCATGCAAGGCCCTAAACGTACGTTACATTTCAAATTCCCCCTAAAAAAAAGACGGGTCATTGAGATCCCGTCTTCTTTTTTTCGATCCATTAAAGATGGCGCCGTCATCCACTTTCCCGCCACCATTTTTCAGCACCTGTTCTCATTGATCGATCCTAGAACATGTAGATCTGATGGCTGTCGGGGTTTTTCCCGAAAAAGGTCAGGTCATCGATCTTCTTCAGCTCGGGTCCGCGGCAAATGGCATAAAGCGTCCGTTCCACACCGATCCCCCCTCCGACACACTCTGGAAAGGTCGATCGGCCCTGTGCGTCTTTTCTGGCGGTCATGACCAGGAAGGGCGCATATCCTCCCAGTTCATCGATATTTTTGATATTCCCGTCCGCGATGACCGGTCGGGTGGTGATGACCTCGTTATCCACCAGTCGTTCCACAATGGGTTCATGGAGCCACTCCCTCACGGCGCCTGAGAGGATTTCCAGGGCCGGGCTCTGCTTGCCCGTATCCCGGATGATGCTCTTGGCGCAGATATCGTAATTGTAGATCATGTCCGAGGTCACGGCCGAGATAGGGGTTTTTCCCCCGGGTGTCAGATAGGGATAGATGACATCATAGTTTTCCCTCAGGATACCCGTGATCCAGAAAAAGGGTTCCTTGATCTCCTGCCCCAGGGCGATTTCATACCCCCTGCCGTATTTCTTCTTTGACTCGTCCCATTTGAAACGGGGAAAAGGCCTCTTGGGCACCTCGATGGCAATGCCCAGGGTCTCCAGATCGTCCTCGTTTTTTTCGGCCAACTCAGTCGTGGCATGAATGATCAACCGTTCGAAGACGTCCATGCCCTTGTCCATATCTTCCGAAAGGATCTTTTTGACCTTATCCTGCTCGTTTAAATAGGTCTCCAGATCGATGTCGCGGTTTCTTCTCATCTCCACGTCCATCTGGCTGAAGTCGACCAGATACTTACCGCGCTGCATCCGGTCCGGGCTCTCGATCTCCAGCCTGATGTTGGGAGAGTCCACAT
>CAYNYM010000150.1:0-7204 GCA_964401325.1 uncultured Desulfobacteraceae bacterium
CAGGGGGCGGCCAGGGGGCAGGATGGGCAATTCGTAGACTTTCTAAACGACAAAGCGACAAAAGGCATCAAACCGGACAGAACCTTCCTGCTGGACTGCCCGGTGGAAACAGGCCTGGCTCGTGCCCTGGCACGGAACAGGCTTGCTCGCGACAAGGGTCAAGACAGGTTTGAGAGGGAAAAGAGGGCTTTTCACCGGGACGTCCGTGATGCCTATCTTGAACTGGCCCAAAAGGATACTCAAAGGTTTATCGTGATTGATGCCGCTTCATCCATCCATGAGATGGAGATAGAGATTCTTCAACACGTTCGATCGATGTTTCCCAAATAGGGCCCATTCGGAAACGGATGATTTTGCAAGGGCGCAATCAGGGGTCGGCCTTCAACTCTCAGCTAAAGACGATGAATATCCTTTTACCAGGCCGACAGCTTACAGCTGAACGTTGTATCCGGAGTGCTTTGATTTCCGGATGGAAACCAAATAAGGACATCAAATTGACACAACAAACCCGTTTCGTGCCCTTCTCCGAGATTATCGGCCAGGAAAGGGCCATTCGATTCCTGCGGCAGGCCATGGTCAGGGAAAAGATGCCCCATGCCTATCTTTTCGTAGGGATTCATGGTGTGGGGAAGACCGCAACCGCCATGGCGCTCACACAGGCGGTGAACTGTCTCGAACCCATAAACGGAGAGGGTTGTGGGCGCTGCAGGTCTTGCCGGCAAATCCTGGGCGGCAATTTTCCGGATCTGCTCACAGTGAATCCGGACGGACAGTTCGTCAAGATTGAACAGGTCAGGGAATTGAATCGCACCTTTTCATTCAAGCCCGTTTCAGGCAGGTACAGGGTGAGTATTGTCCGTCAGGCCGAATCCATGACGGAGGAGGCCGCCAACTCCTTTTTGAAAACGCTGGAGGAGCCGCCGGACGGGAATATTCTCATCCTGAATGTCACCGAACCCCTGGACCTTTTGCCGACAATCGTTTCCCGCTGTCAAAAGGTTGCCTTTAGACCCATCCCCGCACCGTTGCTCACGAGATGGCTCGTGGACCACAAACAGGCGAACGAGTCCAAGGCTGCGGTTCTGGCCCGGATTTCCGAGGGCAGTCTTGGGAAGGCCCTGGACCTGTGTAACGAGGATTTTTTCGTGAAAAGACAGCTCTATATTTCCCAACTTCAGGGTTTGCAGTCGCTTTCAACCGGGGAACTCTTGGGGATGGCAACGGCACAATCCGGCAAGGGAAACAGACGGTCGACCGATGCACGAGAAAAAGGGGGCGCGGGCCTCACCGGTCCCCTGGACATTTGGAAAACCTGCTATCGAGACCTGTTGGTCTTAAAATCGGGTTGCAGGGAGGATCGGCTGATCAATATTGATTTTTCTGATGAGTTGAAAAAACTGTCTGAAAACTATACAATGCAATCCTTGATTCAATGCATCCTGCTCCTGGATCAGGCCCAGCGGGACTTGTTGCGTGGGCGAAACCTGGATCTGTTGATGGAAAACACGGTCCTGACCCTGAGAAGTCTTGCAGGATGACAAGGGGATTTCCGGCAAGGAAGCTGTGGAAACAATGAATAAAATCGTCGATATCCAACTGGGAAAATATGGAAGGGTTTATACCTTTGACCCCGGACCCTATGTCTTCAAGAAAGGGGACATGGTCCTGGTCGATACGGAGCTGGGAACCGGACTGGGTGTCGTATGCGCCGCACCCATGAACTGTTTCGAGGCCTACCCGGAAAGACAACTCAAGCGGATCCTGCGCCCGGCCACCAGTGAAGATGCGGCCAGGCACCAGAGGAACCTTCAGCTAGAGAAGGATGTCTATGCCTTTTGTTATGAGAGGATCAAGTTCAGGTCCTTGCCCATGAGCCTCGTTTCCGTCGATCGTCTTTTTGACGGCAGCAAGGTGATGGTGTATTTCACGGCCGACGGCAGGGTCGATTTCCGGGAACTGGTCAAGGATTTGGTTCAGAGATTTCACACCCGGATTGAGATGAGACAGATCGGTGTCCGGTATCAGGCCAAGATGGTCGGCGGTCTCGGTAACTGCGGGCGTTCTCTGTGCTGCACATCCTTTCTCAACAGCTTTGATCCCGTTTCTATTCGAATGGCGAAGGAGCAGAATCTCTCCCTCAATCCTTCCAAAATTTCCGGCATGTGCGGCAGACTTATGTGTTGCCTTGCCTATGAACATGCATTTTACGAGAAGGCAAAAAAGAATATTCCGAAACTCGGCAAGAGGGTGGTCATCCCCGAAGGCGAAGGAAAGGTCATCAGGCAGAATGTGTTGCGAGAAGCCATGAATGTCCTGCTGGATTCCGGAGAAGAGGTGGAAATTTCCTTTGCCGATTATCTTAAGAGTAAAAAAATTGCCGGAAGACAAATACAACAAAGAAGAGAAAAGGAGTAACCATAAAGAGCATTGACTGAGCGATACTATGTGACAACGCCCATATACTATGTGAATGCAGCGCCACATCTTGGGCATGCCTATACGACTATTGTGGCTGATGCGCTGGCCAGGTATCATAGACTGGCGGGCGTCGAGACCTTTTTCCTGACGGGAACCGATGAGCACGGGGACAAGATCGTCAAGGCGGCTGAACTGTCAGGACAATCCCCGAAAGAATATGTCGATATGATCAGCGGTCTTTTCAGTGCCCTTTGGCCGAAATTGAACATCAGCAATAATGATTTCATCCGAACCACGGACCCTGCTCACCAAGAGGTCGTCAGGATGATCCTCACCAGGGTTCAGGAAAAGGGTGATATCTATTTCAGTGAGTACGAAGGCCTCTATTGTTTCGGTTGCGAGCGATTTTATACGGAACGGGAGCTGGTGGATGGAAAATGCCCTGACCATCAGACAGCACCCACAGTGATCAAGGAGTCCAACTATTTTTTCCGAATGAGCAGGTATCAGGACTGGCTCATTGATCATATCAACAAGAACCCCGATTATATTCGACCCGAGAGATACAAAAACGAAGTCCTCTCCTTTTTGAAAGAGCCCCTGGAGGATCTCTGTATTTCCCGACCGAAATCGAGATTGAGCTGGGGAATTACCCTTCCCTTTGATGAAAACTACGTCACCTATGTCTGGTTCGATGCCCTGATCAATTACATCTCGGCCCTCGGATATCCGGACGGGGAACGCTTTCAGGCCTATTGGCCCGTGGCCCAGCATCTTGTCGCTAAAGATATCCTCAAACCCCACGGCATTTACTGGCCCTGTATGCTCAAGGCGGCGGGCATCGAACCCTATCGGCATCTTAATGTTCACGGGTATTGGAATGTTGACGAAGGGAAGATGTCCAAGAGTCTGGGAAACGTGGTCAAGCCGCTGGAATTGGCCGATGTTTACGGCCTCGACGCATTTAGGTATTTTCTGTTGCGTGATATGGTCTTCGGCCTGGATTCCGAATTCAGCGAAGACGCCCTGATCGGGAGGATCAATGCCGATCTTGCCAATGATCTGGGAAACCTCGTGAGCAGAAGCCTCTCCATGGTTACCAGGTATTTCAAGGGGGTGGCCCCTGAACCCGGTAAAGCCGCAAAGGTCGACCTTGAATTGAAAGGGGAGGCCCTGGAGTTAATCGATACCTACCACCGGTTCATGGAAGAACTCGCCTTTCACAAGGCCCTTATTGCCATCTGGGAGTTCATTGGAAGGGTCAATAAATACATTGTCGAGACAGAACCCTGGGTACTCGCAAAATCCGATAAGGAACGGCTCCCCACGGTCCTCTGGCACATCATGAAAGCCCTGAAGATCATTTCCGTGCTGCTCTGGCCAATTATACCCGAGACTGCCGAAACGATTCAGGGACTCCTGGGACTTGCCAAGAAAGGAAAGGATCTGACTTTAGGGGATATCAGGGACTGGACGGCAGGAGCCTTTGAAGGACCCGTATCCAAGGCCCCTCATCTTTTTCCCCGAATCGAAACGGAGAAAAAGTCGGACACTGAAAGTCCAAAAAAGAAAAAGGCCTCAAAGGTGCAACCGATGATCTCCTTTAAGGATTTTCAGAGGCTCGATCTGAGGGTAGGGACCATCAGGGCCCTGGAGGCGATTCCCAAGTCGAAAAAGCTGATTAAGCTCACGGTGGATATCGGTGAAGAAAGAACGGTCGTCGCGGGCATCGTCGGTCATTATAGTGAAGAGAGCCTCTTGGGAAAACAGGTGATTCTTGTCGCGAACCTGGAACCCGTCGAGCTGATGGGAGTGGAATCCAGGGGGATGGTTCTCGCAGCGGAGGATGATTCGGGTGTTCATCTCCTGGTTCCCGATGTGGAAACGGTCCCCGGGAGCCAGGTCAGATAGCGGTTTTTCAGGGCAGCGTGATACAGGGTCGAATCAGGGGGGATGATCGTCCGGCGCTTCAATGGGCCTTTCAGGCAAAAGCTGCTTTTCCGGCCGTTTTGATCCCCTGTCTTACCCGTCGGTCCACAAGAAGCCGGGTACCGGGCATCTCGTATCTTCGATCTTCGCCGCGTCTTCTGTCTCGACCGTTACGTCTTTCGGGTATATGAGCGGAGTAGGTAAACCTTCTTCGATCGAGCGATGAACGCCTTCCACCGTTGTCGGTCAGTGTTTCAATGCCCCTCATCTTGTATGTGTCCCCTTGTGGTTCCTTCGATACGGCATTGTGCCAAGTCTGCTTTGGCCGGTGTTGCAAAATCGCGCAACAAAACCACCGCATACAGTCTGTCCCATTAACAATCAGTTTGTCTATGGGTGAAGCGCCTTATTTTCCTGGGTAAACCCCCCAAAGACCATGGGAGAGGTCGCTTCAGCATGTCCGAATCGACACAAGTAGGAGTTTCCGGTGGGGACTGGCCGGCATAAAAAGTGGGACGTCGTTGGAGGTGGTTTCAAGAGAAAAGGAGGGGAGCCCATGAGAACCAGGCATTGGCACAATCCTGTCTCGCGTTCGCATAAAGGATTTGGGGGCTGGTTATTTTAGGGTGGCCGCCGATAGGTGCACGTCTTGAGGCCCACGCGGCTGTGCGGTGCCTTTACTCTTCCTCTCCGGTTTCAATGCCCATGATGTAGGGCTTGAGCACCTCCCGGCCTTTCATATCGATTTCAAGAAATTCCACGCCCGCCCAGAATCCGCTACCTTCCGAGGGCTTCGAGTAGATTACCCTGCCCTTTACGGCCATCAGGTCCTCCTCCAGTCCGACCGTGATCAGGAGTCTGTGACCGTCCTTGAGCAGGGCGGGGGTTTCCAGAAGGAGGCCTCCCTCACAGACATTGCGCGTTCTTCCCATGCCTCGGCTGATGGGATTCCCCTCCTCGTCCAGGAGAACATAATCAACGAGATTCAGAGATTTTTTTCGCGCGTATTTGCGTCTTTCGTTTTCGACCATTTTCAGCACCCGCTGTATATGTTTGTCGCGTGCAGGGGACATGGTTCCTCGATATACTTTCCTGTTCCGTTGATCAAGCCCCCCAATACCTCCCCACCCATCTTATGCCTTGATCGCCGCCGATTATAGGGCATTCACGAAAAGGACGCAACAACTGGTTCCAGTAGGGTTCATGCAAGGGCCCAGAGTGTTCTGCAACTCATCCGAAGGGCCTTTGAGTGATAAAGATTCGGGCCGCTTCGAAGGACATTCCATGTGCATTCGAAGCGGCCCGAGAGTAAGGTTGCTAAATCTATGCTTCAGGTGACTTGGCTTCAAGATCCTGGATCCGCTTGTTCACGGCGTCCAGTTCGTTCTTGATGGCCTCTGCATCGCCCTTGAGCATATTGAGTTCCTGTTCGGGGCCCATGTTGTAAGCGGGATTGTCATAGGGGCCGTACGATCCGCCCCATGCGGGCGGATAGGCTCCACGGGCATAGCCCCATCCGTAGCCCCGACCGGCTCCTGCTCCGAATCCTCCTCGGAAACCGCGTCCGCGACCGAAACCGCGCCCGCCACCGAAGCCCCGGCCGTAACCATAACCCGGGCTACCTGCGGGGTTACAGTATCCGCGACCGCCTCCGGTCATGGGACCACCACCACCGGGTCCTGTACCGTCAAAACCTGGCATGTCAAACACCTCCTTTTAAGGTAGTTTTTTGTGAAACGTCTTTGATGGGCCGTAACAGAACGAACCATCGTTGCGCTTTTACCATCGCCAACCGGGGTAGAAGCTGCGCCGGCGGCGCCCTCTTCCAAAGCCTCTGCTCCAAGCGACTTGAGGAGCAAAACCTCGGCCTCTTCCGAAGCCGCGCCCGAAGCCGAAAGGTCGGGCGTAGCCGAAGCCGGGGCCAAATGCCGTGGGTCGGCCGTATCCGGGCGTCCACCCGAGGGTGGGCACGTAGGCCGTTCCCCCGGGAACGCAGAGACCTCGACCTCCACCTGTCATAGGCCCATAACCCATGGGTCCTGTGCCGTCAAAACCTGGCATGTCAAACACCTCCTTTCAAAATCGGTGCCCCCATCCGCGATGGTGCCTGCCTCTTCCTCTCGGGGGCATTTCGAAATGTCCGCCCTCGATTCTCAGGGTCTTGCCCATAACCAGGGCATCGGCCACAATGGCCCTTGCCTCGGTCAGAATGCGTCCGAAGGTCTGGCGGGAGACGTTCATCATCCCGGCGGCGGCGATCTGATCCAGCCCCTGGTGGTCGGTCAAACGAATGGCCTCCAGACCTTCAATGGGAAGCGTAACCTCTTCAGGTCCCCAAGGGGGTGTCCTGTTGGGAACGAAGGCATCCACAAGGGGACGTCCCTGGACGAATCGGAGTTTTCTGGGTCTCGGCATGTGCCCTCCTGTTATGAGCTTATGCTCATAATATGGCCACTTTTGTTTATTAGTCAAGCTTTTATTATGAGCAAATGACCATTAATTTTGAAAGTCCCTGGATTTGAAGCCTGCAGGCAGGACCGGTGGGGAATCGTCCGCCGGGCGGAAGCATTTATAATGGTGGAGGTGAGGCGATTGGGGAGAATGAATCGCTCAAAAGGGGGGTGGTGGAGAAGGGGGTTTCCGGATGCAGTGAACGCAAAAGGAATGATAGCATCTTGGTCGCCTGTTTTGGACTTTCCAGGGTGCGAGAAATCTAATCTTCACGTTCCCCGAATATTCCTCTGACTATGGACAGGATCTGACGTTTTTCTTCATCGGGATGGTCCATGAGGTATTTTTTGACGTTGCGTTCTTTTTCCAGGAAGATCTGCTTTAGAGTTTTCTTGCCCTTGGGCGT
>CAYNYM010000151.1:0-7180 GCA_964401325.1 uncultured Desulfobacteraceae bacterium
TTCCTTTATCATGACATGGACGGTTTCCCCGACCTGAACGATGTCCTCCGGTTTCGCAACCCTTTTGAGGTAACTCATTTCACTGATGTGTACCAGACCTTCGATGCCCGATGCAATTTCCACGAAGGCGCCGAATCCGGCGCATCGTTTAACCCTTCCCTCGACTTTTTCCCCCTCGTGAAAGGTCTCTTCTACGCGATTCCAGGGGTCTGCAGTGATCTGCCTGAGCGACAGGGATATTCGCGGAGGGCCACTTTTTTCGGTAGGTTTAATCTCGAGCACCTTGACCAGAACGGAATCATTGACCCCGACCACCTCTTCCGGTTTGTCGAGTCTTGACCAACTGAGTTCGGAAATATGGACCATCCCCTCGAGGCCTGGAAGGAGCTCCACAAAAGCCCCGTAGGGCATGAGTTTGGTCACTTTCCCCTGCAGTTGAGCGCCGACTTGTATTTCATTGAGAAATTGTTTTCGTATCTCCCTTTGTTCCCTCTCGAGAATTTCGCGTCGGGACACGACAATGTTTCGCCCGTTTTCCTCGAAACGAGTGATCAGAAAATGGTAGGTATTGCCCACGTATTCATCAGGGTTCTCCACGTATCTGAGATCTATTTGGCTGATGGGGCAAAAGGCTCTTCGCTTGCTGATTTCCACCTGGAGGCCGCCCTTGACTTGGGCCTTCACCTGTCCTTCCACCGGCACGGCACCTTGGAAGGCCTCCTCTAGAAGTCTGAGTCCCCCCACGCCTGTAAGGGCCCTGGAGAGCTTAATTTCGTTGCCATTGAAGGAAATGACATATAATTCAAGCTCATCGCCGACCGTGTAGGGTAATTCCCCATTCTCATCAATGAGTTCATTTCTTTCAACGACCCCGTCGATTTTGGTTCCCGTATCGATATAGATCGATTCCTTTCCGATGGAGATGATCTCCCCCTTGACTTGATCGCCGACCCGTATGTCTTCATTCATGCCGTCACTGTAGGAATCCAGGAGATCGGCAAAACTCTGATCTTCATCGTTGCCGTGGTTAGAGTTTTTGTCTGACATTTTTTACTCCTTTAAAACATTGCAATGTAAATAGAATACATAATATACTTAGTGTATTGGTTTAGTTTCATAACCCTTATGTGCGCTGTAATCCTTCGCTCAGGGCCCAGGATCCTCAAACCTGTATATGCACGCCATTTCCCGAGTTTACTGCTGGTTGCACTTTTCAAATAAGTTCCTTCAGGGATCTTCTTGAGGAGCCGAAAAATGGACGGAAAAAATGGTCTCGCCCGAGCGGTGGCAGTCCTCAATTTCGTGACAATGACCACACCTGGTGATTCGGCCCGGGCACTGATCTTTGTCCATTGGGATGAATCGACACCTTGAGGATGACATCCGGATGGAGAAGCCATAGCGCTCCGAAAATATTTTCATTCTCAGGAGATCCGTTCCCTTGCCCCCTGCATTGAAGTCAAAAGGGTTTTTTGATGAGTAGTCCAGCGTGTCCTGGGTTGTAAAGAACCCCTCGAAAATTCTATTTTGCGATTCTTCGGTAATACCCACTCCGTAGTCGTGGACGGTGAGCACCCATCCCCGGTCTTCTTTGCGGACAAGGACTTCGATCTTTCCGTCATCGGGTGTGTTTTCAACCGCGTTTTTGATCAGACCGTCGATCACCTTTTCCAGAACCTCCCGGGGAACATACACGGGCGCGTCGGATTCAGCGTGAATCGTTATTTCAACCCGGCGATGTGAAAATTGTGGTTTGAGCCGATCCAGTCGCCCCTTGAAAAACCCGGACAAATTGATTTTTTGGGGAATCAATTCCTCTGAACTGTAGATCTCTTCGATGCGCCTGCGAACCCGGTCGATAAGTGGGAGGTCTCCCACCTGTTCCGCAACAAGAGTTTCCAGTTCATCGGTGCATTGATCAAGGAGACGGGAGAGCAAATCCCGGGCCTCATAACGTTTATCCTGCATGATGTCATGGGCCTTATACTGAATTTCGAGGATTCTGTTCAGATTCCTTTGTGCTCGTTCCATGGCGCGTTTCCACGTGTCCTCCCGAAGATCGCAAAGTTTTTTCTCCAGTATCTTGAGATTGGTTGCCAGAATGGAAACCGGTGTCTTTAATTCATGGGACAGGTGGTTGATTACTTTATCCTTTGCCCGGTTCAGTCCCGTCACCTCTCGATAGGCCTTCTTGATTTCCTCGGAAAATCGGGCGTTTTCGATGGAAAGGGCCACGGTTCCGCTGATCATATTGAGAAGATCCCGGTCGGCCTCCTCGAAATCACCCTGTTTTTTATTGATGCCGCACAACACGCCAATGATTCGGTCGATACTCTTTAAGGGGACCAAGAGCAGGTTTCGGGTCGTATATCCCAACCTTTTATCTCGCTCGCGATGCAGTTCCGGTTTTTCAGAGGTGTCGTTGATAATGAGTGGCTGACCGCGCCGGATGACTTTTCCTGCCACAAGCTGATCCATGGGGAAACGAATCTCCTTCACGCGGCTCTGAATCGTGGGATCGTCGTAGGATACACCAAGAAAATAGAGTTCGTCGGTCACCGCATCAGGGAGTATGACAAGTGCCCCTTCAGTGAGAAGAATCCTCTTGACCTCATTGCTTACGTAATCCAGTAGTTCTTCGAGATCGGGATATTCAGGAAGGGCCGTGCTTATCCTGAGAAGCGCTTCGTTGATTCGGTAGGCCTTCTTGATTTCCTCGGAAAATCGGGCGTTTTCGATGGAAAGGGCCACGGTTCCGCTGATCATATTGAGAAGATCCCGGTCGGCCTCCTCGAAATCACCCTGTTTTTTATTGATGCCGCACAACACGCCAATGATCCGGTCAATACTCTTTAAGGGGACCAAGAGCAGGTTTCGGGTCGTATATCCCAGCCTTTTATCTCGCTCGCGATGCAGTTCCGGTTCATCGGATATGTCATTAATAATGAGGGGTTCGCCGTTTTTGATCACTCTTCCCGCCACCAGTTGATCCGGCGAAAAGCGGATCTTTTTTACCCGCACCTGCGTATCGGTGGCATCATAGGCCGCCCCGACCACGTAAAGGTCCAGGTCTTCCTCATCGCGTAAGATGATGACGGCCCCCTCTGTATCTAAAAGGCGTTTTACCTCGCCGTTGATATAGTCCAGGAGTTCTTCGAGATCAGGATATTCCGGCAGGGCTCGACTTATTCGAAGAATGGCCTCATTGTTGCGGGCAATCTTTTTTTTCCGTGATATGTCCTGAAGGATCACCAGTTCACATGTTGGGCCTTGCTCTGCTTCAGCGTAGACCGTCGCTTTGATGGAGACGTCCAAAGTCCGGCCATCCTTGGTCAGCCGTTTGGATTCATGGTGGATGATCCTTTTTTCCCGGAAGAGGCGCCTGATATTCTGAACGGTCTCATTTTCACGATCCGGAGGAACGTAAGGAATCTTTTTTCCTCTGAGTTCCTCCAGGCTCCAACCAAAGGTCTCCGTGAAGGCGGCGTTGAAATAGGCGACCTTTCCTTCCGTCGTGAACAATACAACCGGTGAAGGGAGAAAATCCAGCAAGGTCCTGTACCCTTGTTCAGACTTGCGTAAGGCCTCCTCGGTACGCTTTTGTTCACTAATGTCCTGGAGGGTTTCAATGGCACCGATAATTCGGCCGTCGTCATCTTTCAAAGGGGCGGCGGTGAAAAAAAGCCATTTGCCGCCTTCCCAGAGATTGGAAAAAAAGGCTTCGGCCTCGAAGGCACCTTCTATGGTCTTGGCATGCCTGTATGTTCTGCCGTAATAACCGGCGATTTCCTCCTCCGTAGCACCGTCCACAATGAGATCGGCAAGGACCGGTCTTTTTGCGGGATAGAAGGCCAGCCATTGCTTTTTTGTGCCAATAACCTCTTTTGCCGGAATACCGGTGAGGTTTTCAAACGCCCTATTGCAGTGGACGACGACATGCTTGTGGTCGATAACAAAGGTCGGAATCGGGCTTCCCTGAACGATTTGTGAAAGCCGCTTTTGACTCTCCCGGAGAGTCTGCTCAGCCACGCTGCGTTTGGAGGTCTCCCGTTCAATTTCGGTGACATCCCCTTTCTGCATCTTTTCGTGGTCAGACCTGACGGTCATCGAATTCTCCTTCGGGCGAATCTCTCAAAATTATAAGCATAGGGCATGAATAGAGAAATCTCAACTCCATTTTCTCCTGCCGCACAACATCTCGACCCAGGGTTGTCATGAGGTCCCCGATAAAGCCGTTTCATAATTTTTTCGTGGCAATTATGAGATTATTTGTTTTAAAAATACAAAGTCTGGTCCAATCGGACTTGTATCATTTTTATATCCCTGGTAGGATAGCGTCTGTCCTGCCAATCGTGTGCATCCTCAAGGGGTTTAATCGATACGGGGCAGGGCTGGGTTCGTGCTTATCCGGGAAGGGACGCATGAAAACGGCTATTTGGGGATGGGTAATTACTCTTTACACCTTTTAACCGACCTTTTAGGTAATGTCCGTTAGGAAGTTAACCTCATATTCATAACACTGAAGCGCTTGATCTATGGATCTTTTGCTGATGGTCCCGGGTAGCTTTATCGCTAATGCGAAGGCCTCTTGTATCCTGGAACAATTCAAAGACCCTGACAGAAAACATACCCCAAAAAATAAAATCGTGCAAATAGAGGGAGAAGGGCTTAAAAGGTGTCCAAAAGCAAAAAAAAGAGTAAGGAAATTGATTCCATCCCAGGGATGTCCAAGGGAAGCGTCAAATTTGAAGTTTACGGTAATGCCATGATTGAAAAAAAGGTCAGGGTGAGCGGAAACAGCGGTCGGATTTACCTGCCACCTGACTGGGTGGGACATCATGTTAAAATCGTTAGATTAGACTAATTTAATTCGGAGGCTTTAAGCTTGTGGATGAGATCCTGATCAGAAAATTGAGGGAAGAGGACGCCGATGCGATTATTCAAATTGAAGCAGCGATTACCCCTGCGCAGGACGGGCTCGACCTAAAAAGAATCGTGGAAGATCAAGTACACAGAAAAGGGGATGCCAGTTATGTGGCGGTAATGGGGGACAGGGTCGTTGGATACATGATCAGTTATATCACCTCAGGCAATTTTGGGGTGAATAAATGCGCGTGGATCAGCGTGCTGGGGGTTGATCCTAAATATATGGACAGGGGGATCGGTAAAGAATTGGGGGAAAGAATATTTCAACACTATAAGGCACTGGGCGTTAAAGAAATTTTTACGACTGTCAGATGGGATCACACGGATCTGCTCTCATTTTTCAAGACCCTGGGTTTTGATAGAAGTAGTTTTATTCATCTGAGAAAAGGCCTTGATTAATATGAGCCTTATCGCCAAACCCCTCTTTGCTCGACATCCCCGGCCGCCGGATAGGGATGATCGGTTGCCGCCAGAGGCTACGGCCCGAAAGAGGGGCGAGGTATATCGCACTGAAGCATCACCCCCCCCTTCTTCGCAGCACACTGGTCAGGTGAATCGAAAGGGGAATCGGCTTTTGTAAATTTAGGTTGTCAAACGTGAATAGGATAAACCCATCCCAAGGTTTTCTTTTCTAGGAGGACCATTAAGGCGCTGAGAATATGGATCTGAAGACTGGAACAATAGAGCGGTTAATAGTGGACCAGGAAAAAGAAGAGAAGGATGCCTCTGCCGAGGTTTCCAAGGGCAGCGTGAAGTTCGAGGTTTTCGGAGAAGAGATCATTGAGAAAAAAGTGAAGAGAAGTGGAAACAGCGGTAGGATCTACCTGCCCCCGGAATGGGTCGGGCATCAGGTAAAGATTATCAGGATGAATTGAATCCACTTTTAGAAATGGCAAAGGCTCTGGTCGTGGCTTGGGCAGGGTTTTCGGGCCGATGGAGGGGTGGGGGAGAACACGGTCGACTTTTTTTGCACGCAGGGGCCTTGATCAGTTGATCAGGCTTTGGGTTGGTGCCGGAATCCTCCCGCCAAGGCGAATGAAGTCGTTTGACCCACCGTCTTCCCTGACCGGGATAATGGTGGCAGACCCCAACAAACCGCCAAAATGCGCCTTGTCTCCCGCCTTTTTTCCGGGAACGGGAATGAGTCGTGTTGCCGTTGTCTTTCGGTTGATGACTCCTATGGCCATCTCATCGGCAATGATGGCCGCGATGGTTTCCGGTGATATATTTCCAGGCAAGGCCACCATGTCGAGGCCGACGGAGCACACGCTGGTCAAGGCCTCAAGTTTTTCAAGGGAGAGATAACCCCGACGAGCGGCCTCGGAAATGTTTATGTCCTCACTGAGCGGAATAAAGGCCCCGCTCAGGCCGCCGACATAGGAACTTGCAAAGGCCCCTCCCTTCTTGACGGCATCATTGAGGAGTGCCAAAATCGCCGTGGAACCCGGGACGCCGATGCTGCGAAGCCCCATGCTTTGAAATATTTCTCCCACACTGTCGCCCACGTTTGGCGTAGGCGCAAGGGATAGGTCCACCACACCGAACGGAACGCCGAGTCTTCGGGCAACGTCCCTGCCGATGAGTTCCCCCACCCGTGTCACTTTGAAGGCCGTTCTTTTGATGATCTCAGAAAGCTGACCGAGATCGAGTTTCGGATCATCGGACCGGGCCCTGTCGATAGCTTTTTTCACGACACCCGTACCGCTAACCCCCACGTTGATGACGGCATCCGGTTATCCAATCCCGAGATAGGCGCCTGCCATGAAGGGTATATCCTGGGGAATATTTGCAAAGACACACAGCTTCGCGCAGGCGATGCCGTCGAATTCCGAGGTGTATTGCGCTGCCGTCCTGATGGTCTGTCCCATGAGGCTCACGGCATCCATGTTAATCCCGGCCCTGGTCGTGGCCACATTGACCGAGGCGCACACCCGTTCCGTCACCGACAAGGCTTCCGGCAGCGATTCGATCAGAGACAGATCCCCCTTTGTAAATCCTTTTTCGACAAGGGCGCTGAAACCGCCGATAAAATCCACACCGACCTCCTTGGCGGCCTCGTCAAGGGTCTTCGCAACATCAACCAGTTGTGCCGAAGAAAACGCGGCCCCGGGCACGGCAACGGGGCTTACCGCAATGCGTTTGTTGACCACGGGTATGCCGTATTTGTCGCCCACCTCGTCACATACCCTCACAAGCTCCCTGGCCAATCGACCGATCTTGCGGCGAATCCGGCCGGTGAAATGGGTGATGTCGT
>CAYNYM010000152.1:0-7165 GCA_964401325.1 uncultured Desulfobacteraceae bacterium
GAGGCCCATGCCCCTGAAAGATAGTGCACGAGCAGGACCTTTTGCTGAATCTGCAGTTCATCGTCCCCGTCTCCGTACCTCAACTCCAGATCGGGCCAAGAAGCGATAACGGGCCGGTTAAGAAAATCCAATATGAGTTTCGGTTCCTCTTGGTCGCTTCGCAAAATTTTGCATCCTGCATATTGTGCCAAGAGCTCAGGATTTTCACCGCAAAGTTCGCTCTTTCCCAACTCAAGGGCTTGGGTGTAATCATCTATTTTTGCCATCAGGCCTCCGTATCACGATAAATTAAAACATTTTTCTGTCTCTGTCGTTGTGATAATAACCGGTTGGAGAAAGGGAACAATTTCGGAAACGCAGGTAAATGCACAGATTGAAAGTCAGATCAGGTTTCCGGCCCTTCGAATTCTCTTAAAACAGGCAGGACAGTGGTTCGCATTGTATTCATTTGGCTTTTATAAGACACATTCAGCAATGGGTAGGTCATGGCAATCTCTTTTCAAAAAAGCTAAACGCATACCCTACATTTTACTTTTATAACCCCTTATAGTAAATATAGGATTATGAATTCAAGTGATTATATGTTCTCGGGTTTGCGAGAAATCGCGCCAGCGGCATGACTTGAATTCTGAACCGTACGCGCCAAAGGGTAGGCTCTTCCACGGAGAATAAGCATGAGCAAGGAAAAGGACGGCTTTAATCCTGCCTTCAAAAACCTCCACACCAGACTAGCGAAAGCCCGAAAGCGGAAGGAAAAACCTGCTGTCGAAGAACCGCTGAAAAAAAACCTAACGCCGAATGACAGCCACTTTTTTTCGGAGGCGATGTCAGGTGTAACACCCCTCCCGGATGATAAAAAAAGAATCCTGCGCTCCCGGGGCTTGCATATCTCACCTTCCCACCCGGCCCCCGACGATGAACGGGAGACCATGACCCTGCTCTATGGTCTGGTCCGAGGCTCTGTTGAGATGGACATGACCTTTACCGATGAGTATGTGGAAGGATCCGTAAAGGGGTTCAGTCGGAAACTTATGAAAAAACTGAAAAGAGGGGAGTTTCCGGTCCAGGACTATATTGACCTCCATGGGCTGACCAGGCAGGAGGCCAAGAAGGAGGTCCAGGATTTCCTCATCCGGAGCCACAAGTTCGGTCTGCGGTGTGTGCTCATCGTGCACGGCCGGGGTTTGAATTCCCCTGACAGTTTTCCTGTTCTCAAGGAAGGACTGCCGCTCTGGCTGGGCCGTGGTTCCATCAGAAAAATCGTACTGGCCTTTGCTACGGCCAGGCCCTATGACGGCGGCACGGGCGCCATTTACGTATTGATACGAAAACGCTAATAGGTGAAAGCCGAAAATCTCCGCTTTTCTCACGACTCCCTGTTGCGGCAGGGGGCCGGGTTTTCCGCTCTACATCAAACCCTTAGATCATCGATTCCCCTGTTCTCCTTTGAGTTTTTCCAGGTTCGTCAAAATCGTCTTTGCCTTGTTGATAAGGTAGTCCACCCTTTTATACTTTGGGTCGATGAGACGTACCGCTTCCCATTCTTTGACGGCCTCGACCATTTGCTCCTTTCCGTAATATTCCATACCCCTCTTGTAATGGTCTTCCTTGTAGCATTTTTCACTTTCACGGATATAATGTCGGCAGGTTTCGCAGTCATTGTCATAGCGGAGTGATGTCTCAAAATGTTCCCTGGCTCCCAGATAATCCCCTGAATCCAAAAGAGCGCAGCCCATCTTCAGGTACGATCTGTGACAGTAATCATGCGCTGTTTTATCCCCGGGGTGAACAGACAGTATTTTTTGAAATTCGACAACGGCTTCATGGTATTTCTCCTCCGAGAACAGAGCTATACCGTTTTCCCGATAACAGGCAACCTGACCGGCAGATCCTCCGGACCAAGGCATCGGCTCAGGAGAGAGGCCTTTCGCTTCTCCATCTCGGCCTTGCCCCGATTCCAATTCACGCCAATTCCAGAATGCCCTTATCGAGGCCTGCGATTCTTCCTTTTCAATGGCGCGGTTTTCCACCGGCTTTTGCATCCCGCCAATAATCGGAATCTTGATCTCCTGTCCCGCAACAATCCGTGTCGCGTCAGTCAGGTTATTATACTTGGCTATGATATGAAATTTCAGACTGTCGCCATAATACATTCCCGCAAGCTTTGAAACGCTCTCACCCTCTCTGACGCTGTGAACGATGTAACGATTGATCCGGATGCCTTCATGAGAAAGCAAAATTTCCTTCGCCTTCCGATGTTCAGGTCGGAATCTGAGTGCCGCAAGAAACTTCCTGCGGGCCTCACCATATTTTCCTTCTTCCTGGAGTCGACACCCCCATTTGTAATTATCCTCCGCCGCCTTGAAAAGAGCCACCTCTATACGCTCCTTGCTCTCCACGATCTCGCGATCAAGGGGATCGACTGTCGCGGCAATTCCGTACGCCTTGAGAGCCTCCACGAGAGCACCTTTTCTCTCGTAGTCTCTTCCCTTTTCCAGATATGTCTTGAAAAGACTTTCCCCAGTGATATCTGTCGAGGGCCTTTTCACAAAAGGAGTGCAGCCGTAAAGGAAGCTTGTTAGAACAAAAAGCGAAACCAGTATGGTCCTGAGAATCACCACGTCTTCACCCCAGGGTCGTTTGTTGGAAAATCTCCATCTTCTCGACCAAATGGATCCTATCCTTTTTCAATCTTTGTCATATCTTTAAGGCAAGCGGATCGGCAAGATAGGATCGGTTTTCAACAGCAATTCACACATCCTGAATTCCTTCCCAACCTATCACGGCAAATACCTCTATCTCCATTTTCCTTCCCTTGATGGTAACCTTTCCCTTCTCCTCTATCATCGGCTTCCGCCCGGTTTCCATTAAATCCAACGTCCCCTTGCTTATCAGAATCTCGCCCGGTTTTGCAATGGATGTCAGCCTCGATGCCACATTGACATTGTCCCCTATCATCGTGTACTCCATTCTTTTTGGAGAACCTAGATTTCCCGCCACCATTTCTCCGGAATTCACCCCGATGCCCACCTGAATCGTTAAATCCGCGGTGCTCTTTTCCCTGTTCAACCTTTCGATCTCCTCGCGAATTTCCAGGGCCGCCCGGACCGCCGCTTCGCCGTGCAGGGGATTTGGTGCCGGCGCCCCGAACACCACCATGGCCTCGTCCCCAACAAACTTGTTCAGATGACCGCCGTGCCTGATGACGACCTCTGTGATCCTTGTGAAGTATGCATTCAGTAAATCCACAATGCGCTCCGGTTCCTTATCTTCCGAAAGGGCGGCAAACCCTCTGATATCCACAAATAATACCGAGGCCTCAACCCTTGCCCCTTTCATCCACTGATCGTTGGGATTTGCAAGGATCATTTCCACGATTTCAGGGGTAATATACCGACCGAAGGATCCCTTGATCTTCTCGCTGAGTCCCAGATCCTCCGCCATTCTGTTGAACGCATAGGCCAGGTCACCGAATTCATCATTGCGGTTGATTGTGACCCGGTGTTCGAAATCACCCATACCGAGGGCCCTCGTGGATTCGCCGAGTTTCTTGATCGGATGAGAGAAATACATGCTGAGAGCCAGGCTCAGAAGAATCCCCATCAAGGTAATTCCCACAGTGAGCATCAGAATGAATAGTTTCGCTCCGCGAATATTCCTCTCAATACCTTCCTGGGAAATGGCCAACCTGACTTCCCCGGCCTTGAGTTTTTGGTATAAAATCGGCATCTCAAGGTAAAGGACCTCACTGCCCCCATGTCTCATCAGGTAGACCCATATGTCGTCTTCTTCCCTGATTAATCTCATGCTCTCCGGCGGCAGGTAGGGCTTTCCGACTTGATCAATTCGACTGTGAGCCCTGATGATATTCCGATGGTCGGTGATGAGCGCAAACAGGAACGTCTCGTTTTGGGCAATATCATTGACCAGTTTAAACAGAGAGACCTCCTCTTCTCCAAGCAGTTTATCGCCTGCATTAAGCGCAGTGATTCGGACAGCGCTCTTCCCGAGGTCAATCAACTGATCTACGAATTGAGCCTTTTGCCTTCCCAAGACCAAGAAGCTGATTGTTGATATGATGAGCAGAATAAGGAGCATCGACATGAAGGCCAGCTTCAGGAATATCGGTATTCTTAAGCGCCGTTTCCGCCGCTCATACTTCCTTCGGTCCCTACCCCTCCTCTGGTCTTTGCCACTTCTTCGATCTCCACCCTTTCGCCTGTCCGGGAAATCTATCGGGATTTGCCCGACCCTTCTGCCCTTGCCGCTCCGATGATCCTTTCCGCTGCGACGATCCTCTCCGCTGCGACGATCCTCTCCGCCCCGACGATCTTTCTTCCTCCTTCCAGGGTACAAGCGGGTATGAATAGACGATTTATCCGGATATGAACGGGGATTTTCACGATGAGAGTGATGATCTTCTTTTTTTTGGGAACCCATCCTCACCTCGCATTCAGAACAAACTTTACAAATAAAAAACAACATTAACCGAAAATCATACGGTAAGATATATTTATCTAACTTTAACTTTTTAATAGAAAATATGTCAACATCTTGATTTCTCTCTCGACGGACCTGGGCCTTGAATCGATCCGGGACTCAACGCTCCCCCCTTATCAGGGGGCATGGAATATTTTCAGAAACTCGCTTCACAATTAAAATGAAAAAAAAACCGTTCTTTTGTATAATCCTCGAACTTAATTTTTTACAAAGAACCTAAGGAGAAATCTTCTATGCCAAAGATAAAAGTATGCATCATCGGCGCCAGCGGATACGGGGGTTGCGGTGCCATTGAATTGATTCTCGGGCACCCTGATGCCGAAATCACCGCACTCATGGGCAAACAGGACCCGGGAACGCCGATCAGCGATATATACCCTCATCTCAAGGGATTCTGCGACCTCCCACTTATCGATGCCGATAACCCGGATCGACCCGATGATTTTGACGTGGTCTTCTTTGCCACCCCCGACGGCGTGGGCCAGAAACAGGCCCCGTTCTGGTTGGGAAAGGGGATCAAGGTCATTGACTACAGCGGTGATTTTCGTTTCAACGACCCCGATACTTACAGCGGCTATGCGGCCAGAATCGGAAAACCGCAGGTCCATGCCTCTCCCGATCTTCTCCCTAACTCGGTATACGGCCTGACGGAACTCCATCGGAATGAGATCGCTAAAACCAATTTGGTCGGTAATCCCGGTTGTTTTGCCGTGAGCTGTATTCTCGGCCTTGCACCGGCCGTGGGCTCAGGTCTTATCGACGAGGAATCGATCATCTTTGACGCAAAGACAGGCGTCTCCGGTGCCGGAAAAACACCCTCTCCCACCCACCATTTTCCCGCCCGCTATGAGGCCATGAATGCCTATAAGATATCCGGGCATCAGCACGTCTACGAAATCGAAAGAGAACTCGGCCTTTTGGCAGGACGAGATGTCCGCGTAACCTTTACCCCCCATGTCGTTCCCCTGAGCAGGGGAATACTCACCACCATCTACGCCGACCTCGAAGAGGGGCAGGACATAAGAACCGTGGAAATGGCCTATCGCGACTTTTATGCCGGCAGCGCCTTCGTGAGGGTTTATGACCCCGGGCGGTCCTTGACCACGGCCGACGTTCGGGGAAGCAATTTTTGCAATCTCTCCCTCAACGTGGATGAAAGGACGGGTAAACTCATTGTCGTGAGCATGATCGACAATCTGGTCAAAGGCCAAGCAGGGAGCGCCGTTCAGAATATGAATGTGATGTTCGGTTTTGAGGAGACCGCGGGGCTTATGCGTCCGGTCCAGTATCCATAGACTCGAAGTTTCCCTACCCATAGGGGCCTGAACAAGAACGCTGCTTTGTTCTTTACCCCGTCCAAGGGGGATGAGTACCCGGAAAAATTGGCTTGGACGCTTCATTTGACCCGGGCAATGCCGATTTCATGGGATCTCACCGAATACAGACCCTTCTCACCTGAACAAGATCCGTTTGGCCGAGAAGGGTCTTTCGGATTCCATCCTCCATGAGCGTGGTCATTCCGTCCTTGACGGCCTGCCTTCGGATATCCTCCATTCTGGCCCTGCCCTGGATCAGGGATTTTACCTCATCCGTCCCCACAAGCAGTTCATGGAGGCCCGTTCTGCCCCGATAACCGCAGCTTCCGCACCGGGTGCATCCTTCCGCTCTGAAAAGACGAAGGTCATCTCGATAGGGGAATCCCAGGGATTCAAGATCCTTCTCGTAAAATTTTTCAAGGGCCGCGTACTCCTGTCGCTCCGGATGATAGGCCTCCCGGCATTCGGTACAGAGGGTGCGCACCAGTCTCTGGGCCAGCACACCCAGGAGTGCGTCGGCAAAATTGAAGGGATCCATTCCCATATCCAGAAGCCGGACGATGGTCTCAGGAGCGGTGTTGGTATGGAGGGTGCTGAAAACCAGATGTCCCGTCAATGAAGCCTCTATGCCCGTAGCAGCCGTTTCCCTGTCACGCATCTCACCCACCATGATGACATCCGGATCTGCGCGCAAAAAGGCCCGCATGGCGGTCGAAAAATCCAGCCCGATCTTGGGCTGAACCTGGACCTGACGAAGTCCTTCCTGGGTGATTTCCACGGGGTCCTCGGCCGTCCAAATCTTTGTTTCCGGCTTGTTGATATGGCGGAGGGCCGCATGGAGCGTGGTCGTCTTGCCGCTCCCCGTTGGACCGACGACCAGGATGATTCCGTAGGGCTTGGTGACCATATCGATGAGGGTACCGTAATTCCGCTCGCTCATTCCCATCTCTTCCAGGGTGATGGGCTCCCCGGAGGCCAGGATACGCAGCACGGTATCCTCGTTTCCGCCTGCGGTCGGCATGGTGACCACTCTCAGTTCGATATCCAGAGGTCCGTATTTCTTGAACAGGATCTTTCCGTCCTGGGGCAGGCGCCTTTCCGAAATGTCCAGTTGGGACATAATTTTAAGTCTTGAGACAATGGCCTTCTTGAAGTTGTAAGGAATGGTCTGGTACACCTGGCAGGCCCCGTCGATTCTGAACCTGATTACTGCGTTGGCCCTGCCCTGTCGGGGTTCGATATGAATATCTGAGGCGTTTCTGTGATGGGCGTCGATGATCATCTTGTTGACAAGCTGAACAATGGCCCCATCCTCTTCGGTCACCCGCTCAATCTCCTCTTCACCTTCC
>CAYNYM010000153.1:0-7131 GCA_964401325.1 uncultured Desulfobacteraceae bacterium
TTTCCGTGCCGAAGTGGCGGAACTGGTAGACGCGCTAGGTTCAGGGTCTAGTGGGCGTACGCCTGTGCGAGTTCGAGTCTCGCCTTCGGCACCATATTGACAAACTAACCTACTGTTTTTACAGTAGGTTTTTTTGTTGGGTAGGCTTTAAAAATAGGTCAATTCCATCTGTTACACACAATGCTTACACACATTGAAGCATGGAAGGGCAAAACCCATACGTCCTTGCTGAGAGTTCCAATTGCCGGCGGGGTATCCTCTGCATCGATTGTGTCGTATCGGTTGCACGCCTCCCTGATGACAAGTTCCGAGCCCCCTTCCGCAACCAGATCCCTTGGTTTCGTCTTGACAGGTATTTTTCGTTTCTTTACATTAATTTACATGAAATAATTATTTTTGATCAGATCTTTCAGGGCCTCCGCTTGAAGAGGGCCTGAAAAACGACAAAATAAACGGTTGACGGCCCTGGAAAACAGGAGAATGGGCTCAGGAGGACTTTGCGTATTCGGCCCTCAGTGATTTTCGAAGAATGGAATGCTTTTCCGGGGCGCCCCAGACATGTATCGCCTTCACTTTCACATAAAAGAGAATCCCTTTGCCCTGACGCCCGACCCGCGGTATCTGTACCTGAGCCGGCAGCACCAGGAGGCACTGGCCCATCTTCTCTACGGAATGACGCAAGGTGGAGGTTTTGTCCAACTCACAGGCGAGGTGGGTACGGGAAAGACCACCATCTGTCGCGCCCTGATGGAGCAGGTGCCCGAGGATGTCGACATCGCCCTCATCCTCAATCCCAGACAGACGGCGGTGGAACTGGTTGCCTCCATTTGCGATGAGCTGCGCATCGACTACCCGCAAGAGACGGAGAGCGTTAAGGTGCTCGTCGATAGCCTCAATGGATTTTTGCTGGATAATCACGCCGGGCAACGGCGAACCACCCTGATCATCGATGAGGCGCAAAACCTGAGCTCGGAGACCCTCGAACAGATCCGTCTCCTCACCAATCTGGAAACCACCACCCAGAAACTCCTCCAGATCATTCTCATCGGTCAACCGGAACTCCAAAAAATTCTGGATCGGCCCGAGATGCGCCAACTGGCCCAGCGAATTACCGCGCGCTATCATTTGACGCCTTTGTCCCGCGAGGAAACCTTGGACTATATCAAGCACAGGCTCGAGGTGGCGGGGCTAAAGGAACCGGTTTTTACTTCGGGGGCATTGAAAGTCGTGTATAGGCGTTCGGGGGGGGTCCCGCGACTCATCAACATCCTGTGCGATCGTGCCCTGCTTGGGGCCTACGCAAGGCAGCAAAAACGTGTTGCGAAAGGCCTGCTGCACAGGGCCTATTCTGAGATAACAGGGGAGATCAAAGGTCCCAGATCCCGGACAATCGTGGGTTGGGTCATGGCGGTTCTGGTGCTGGCCCTGCTGAGTGCCGGGTGGAAGTTTATACCCTGGGACTTGCCCGGGACCAAACCGATACCAAAGGGTCCGGGCAATGGGTCTCGCCCCATGTCCGTGGCTCCCCGGACCACGGGGCCGACAGGCACTCAAGACCGGAGAAAGGGGGAATATTTTGAAGTCCCGGTGGGTTACCAAGGTGCTCCCATGTCGGAAGGGCTGGCTGGCGCGGGGCAGGGTGCAGGAAAGGGGAGCCTCGAAACCGGAACAAATGCGCTTGGCGACCTGCTCCTGGCGGGTGGGGTTCTCACGGACAAGGAAACGGCCGTCATGGCGCTTTTCCGATGTTGGCATTTGGAATACGGGGTCCGGGGGGGAGCGCAACCCTGCGAAAGGGCGGAGGCCAAGGGCCTGCGGTGCATCCCCTGCAGGGGCAGTTGGGCGATGATCATGCAGCACAATCGTCCCGTCATACTCGAACTGATCGGCGAATCGGGGCAATCCCACTATGTCGTCCTCACGGGTTTGAGAGATAAAGACGTGATCCTTGACCTCTGGGACCGGAAACTGACCCTCCCGAGAACCGATATCGATCCTCATTGGCCGGGAGGGGGTGTGTTCCTGTGGAAACCCCCTCAATTGAGCCAACGCTTCTTGAAGAAAGGCACCTCCGGGCCCGATGTGATTTGGCTGAGGAAAACGCTTGCGCGTGCGGAGGGAACCTCGTCTGGGGGGGATTCGAAGCCAGCCGATTTGTTTTTCGACGCAGGCCTCAAAAAAAGGGTCATGACTTTTCAGCGAAGACACGGTTTAAAGGCAGACGGTGTCGTAGGTGAACAAACACTGATCCAGTTGAATACGGCCCTGCAGGATCCCGGTATTCCCCTGCTTGAGCCGGTGCGCCCAAGGGGCTTGAGATGACGATATGTCCTTAATCCTTGATGCACTCAAGCAGGCGGAGCGGGAGCGGCGAATCGGACGGCCACCCGATGTGAGCGTGGCCCTGCGCATGGAGGGCAGGGTTTCACCCCGCCGCTGGCCCTGGCTCTTTATGGCCCTGGTGGCCATCGGTGCCTTGTTTGCGCTGGTGTTCCGGTTAGAATCCCCGGTTCCCACAATCAGCAAGACTTCCGAGCCACCGGCGGGTATCGCACCCCGTGATCCCGGCAGAGAGGCAGGGGTTGCGGGCACCGTGCCTTTTCCCCGGACCGCGCAGAGGGACGGGGATCGCCCGCAAGTGGGCAGCCGGCCTGCGGTCCTTCAACGGGGGCAAAATCTTGAGGATGAAACTGTCTCAAAACCCTTGTCTCCTCCCCGCCCCACAAGTTCCCGGGAGCCGGATGCCGGCCCTCAAAGCCCCTTGGCTGATTCCCCGGATCATCCGCCGTCAAACCGTGTGGAGACCTCTGAGGTGGCATGGGAGCCTTCGGGGATCAAAACCGAAGCGGAAGCCCCCGCCACAGAACAACTCCCCGAGGTTCAGGAGGAAGCCTTCCCCCTTGCAAGCGAACTGCCGCCCGACATCCGGGCGTCCGTTCACGCACTCGAGATCAGCGCCCATGTCTATCATGAGAATCCCTCCAGACGTTTCGTTTTCATCAACCTGCACAGTTATCGCGCAGGGGATCGAATCCTTGACACTGATTTGATTTTGAAAGAAATCACCCCGGAAGGAATCGTGATAGACTATGGCAAAGGGCGGACGCGCCTGCCGGTGAAAAGATCCAGCCTTTGGTAAAGGGGATGGGCCGGATCCACTTTCGAGATCAGGACGCGGCCTGTCGTGTTTTTGGCTTGACCCAGGAATCCTCCTTTCGTATGTTGATCGAATCTTAAACATTTACGAGAGGTTAGAAAGATTCGTTGTGGTCTTCTAAAATGGGACAAGGGGCATAAAGGTAACACCCTGAGGAGAGAGAAATGTGGAAATCGTCTTGCGCAGGAATCTTGATTCCGGGTTGCATGATATTCATTCTATCGATGTTTTCCCCTGCCGCCTTGCAGGCTGGGCAGGTCATTCGTTTCGGGGTCCTGCCGGTGGTGGATACCCTCCCGCTGTTTGTGGGGGCGGATCGGGGCTTTTTCAGCGACGAGGGGATAGATCTCGAGATCATTTCCTTTCAGAGTGCTCTTGAACGGGATGCCGCCCTCCAGGCCGGTAAGCTGGACGGGTACTTCGGCGATATCCTCAACACCCTGTTGCTGATCCGATCCCAACAGGCCCTGGGCATCATCACCACAGCCTTTCAGACCCGTCAAGACTGCCGCATGTTCGCCCTGGTCTCGGCCCCGAAATCGGGCATCCGGGAACTCGCCGGCCTGAAGGACAAAGAGGTCGCCATATCACGGGCCACCATCATCGAATACCTCCTGGACCGGCTGCTCATGGCCCGAGGCAAGGCACCGGATTTTGTAAAAAAACAGGAAATCAAGAAAATGGCCATCCGGCTTCAGATGCTCTTGACCAACCAGGTGCCGGCGGCACTTCTTCCTGAGCCCCTGGTTACCCTTTCAGAAATCAAGGGTGCCCGTGTCATTGCGGATGATCGCACCCTCGATACCGCCCTGACCGTGCTCGCCCTCAGGAGGGATAGGGCCGAAGAGGATGCATCCCTTGTCACGCGATTCCTCAAGGCCTACAGCAGGGCCACAGGCGTGATTAATCAAGATCCCGAATCCTTCAAAAGGGTTTTGGTGGCCAAGACCCGCTTTCCGGCCGTTATCAAAGATCACTACCGCATCCCTCCATTCCCGCCGGTAGGACTGCCGGCACCCAAAGACCTGGAGGCCGCTCAGGTGTGGCTGATTCAAAATGGTCTGGCACACAAGCGCCTTCCGTACGACCGGGTCGTGCTGAGGGCAACGCTTCCTGAATGAGGACATTGAATCCATCCATGATACACGTTGAAGGTCTTTGCAAACGCTTTGATCCCGATGAAGCCCATGTGCTCGACGGGATCTCCTTCTCTCTTTCTCCAGGTGATACCCTGTCGATCATCGGGCCCTCGGGATGCGGTAAAACGACGTTGCTTTACATCCTTGCCGGCCTTCTTCAACCGACCTCGGGATCAGTAGACACGGGAGAAGAGGGCACAGAGATTGCGGATGTGAGAACCGCCTTCATCCTACAGGATTACGGACTTTTCCCATGGAAAACCGTGCAGGAAAACGTGGCACTTAGTCCCAAACTCAAGGGGCACAGTGCCAAGGAATGCCGGGAGATCACGGCCGTGCTCCTTGAGGAACTGGGCCTCGCTTCCCTGGGTGAGAGGTACCCGGTTCAACTCAGCGGAGGCCAGAAGCAACGGGTGGCCATTGCCAGGGCCCTGGCCCTCGACCCTTCCATTCTCCTGATGGATGAACCCTTTTCTTCCCTGGATGCCATTACCCGGGAACGATTGCAGGACGCCCTCCTCCACACCTGGCAGGACAGACCTCTCACCTATATCCTGGTGACCCACAGCGTTGAGGAAGCGGTTTTTCTGGGCCGACACATTATGGTCCTGACCGACCGACCGGCGCGGGTGAAAGTGATGATCGACAATCCGGATTTTGGTGAAAGAGACTTTCGCATGAATCAATCCTATTTTGAAAAGATAAACGAGGTGCGGAGGGTTATGGAATGAGAGGAATCGGGCGCTATATCATCTCCGGATGCCTTCTTCTCATCCTATGGAAGGTTTTCGCCCTGGCCCTGGGTTCGGTCGTCTTACCGTCCCCCGAAATTGCCTTTCAGGCCTTTGGAGACGAGATCAAGACCCTTGATTTCTGGGGGCATTTTGGGACCAGTGCCCTTCGGGTGGGATCGGCCATGCTTTTGGCCTGGATGGTGGCCTTTCCATTGGGCATAGCCTTGGGCTATTCGAGGCGGCTGGACGGTGTGATTTCACCGTTGGTCTTTTTGACCTACCCCATCCCCAAGATCGTGTTCCTGCCGGTCTTTCTGCTTCTCTTGGGGCTCGGGAATGCCTCAAAGATCCTCATGATCGCCTTGATTGCAGGGTATCAGATCCTGGTGGCCACGCGGGACGGCGTCATGGGGGTAGACAAGAAACACCTGGATTCCTTCCGGTCCATGGGGGGTGGGGCGTGGCAGGCCGTTCGTCACGTCCTGATTCCCGTTGCCCTGCCATACGGATTCACGGCGCTTCGCATCGGCACCGGTGCGGGCATCGCCGTCCTGTTTTTTGTGGAGTCCTTTGCCACCTCTCAGGGGCTTGGCTTTTTCATCATGGATTCATGGGGAAGGGCGGCCTATGATCGAATGTTTGCGGGGATCATTGGCATGAGCCTGCTCGGGGTCCTTCTCTACGAAATATGCAACTATCTGGAGCGGACCCTTTGTGCGTGGAAGATGCTGGAATCAGGGCGGGTTGCCGAAAGGAGACATTCACATGCCCTCATGTCCCGTATCGAGACCTTTGCCAGGATGATCAAATTCAGCCATACGGTCTTTGCTCTGCCCTTTGCCCTGGCGGCCGTTATCCTCGCCCACCGCGAGCATCCCCTCAGTTTTTCCCTGCTCTTCTGGATTCTCGTGGCCATGGTGGGCGCACGCTCTGCGGCCATGGGTTTCAACCGGATTGCGGACGCCCGCTATGACGCCAAGAATCCCCGCACCGCCGATCGGGCCATCCCCAAGGGGGTCATATCGACCAGGACCGCAGGCTTGTTTGTGGTTTTCTTTTCCTCCCTTTTTGTCTGGGCCGCGGCCATGATCAGCCCACTTTGCTTCTTTTTGTCTTTTCCGGTCCTGGGTGTTCTCCTTTCCTATTCCTACACCAAACGGTTTACATCTCTCTCCCATCTCTATCTGGGTTTCAGCATATCCCTCGCACCCCTGGGAGCGTGGATAGCGGTGACCGGCGGTTTTGACCGGTCCGTATTGACTCTGTCCCTGGCCCTTTTGACCTACATTGCCGGGTTTGATATTCTCTATGCCTGCCAGGATACGGATTTCGACCGACGGACCGGGCTGTTTTCCCTACCCGCCCGGTTTGGGGTAAGAATCGCATTCCAGGTCAGCGCAGGGTTCCATGTGTGCTCTTTCATCTGTTTTTTCCTGCTCTTCATCGTCTTTGACATGGGACTGGTCTACATGGCGGCCCTTGTCCTGATCGGCGTGTTGATGGTGGCTGAGCACAGCCTGGTGCGGCCCCATGACCTGACACACATACAACTGGCCTTCTTTCATGTAAACAGCGCCATTTCGGGGGTGTTGTTTTTCGGTGTCCTGCTCGATGAGGTCGTCCGGGGGATGATGTGAAAGGGAAGGGGGTATCATGATTCAAGAAAAAGGGCCTGTGAAAACTTGCTACAGAAACCTGTCGGAATTCATCAGGCGCCTCGATCAGGCGGGAGAACTCCGGACCATTCCGGGACCTGTTTCTTCCCATATCGAGATCAGCCGGTTCACCGACAGGGAATCAAAAAGCCCCGGGGGAGGCAAGGCCCTTTTTTTTAAGGAGGTGAAAGGTTCCCCGTTTCCCGTTGCGACCAACCTTTTCGGAAGTGAGCGGCGGGCCTGCATGGCCCTGGGGGTAGATCACCTTGATCAATTGGCGCAAAGGCTTAGGCGACTGATCGAGTTGCGCCCTCCCCAGGGGCTGAGAGAAGCATTGACCCTTCTTCCCACCGTCCTTTCCGTGATACGATTTTTCCCAAGAAAATCAAGATCAAAGGTGCCTCCGTGTCAGGAGATCGTATACCGGGGCAACGAGGTGGATCTTC
>CAYNYM010000154.1:0-7119 GCA_964401325.1 uncultured Desulfobacteraceae bacterium
GCCGCCGTCGAAGCAGGCAAGTATATTGCCCTTGCCAACAAGGAAACCATGGTGATGGCCGGGGAATTGGTCATGCGTCGCGCACGGGAAAAAGGTGTCTCCGTCCGGCCCATCGACAGCGAACACTGCGCCATCTTGCAGTGTCTTCAGGGCCATCCCAGAGAGGATTTGAAACGCATCATATTGACGGCCTCCGGCGGTCCTTTCAGGGGGTTTTCCCTCGGAGAGATGGCCTCGGTGGCTCCGGAACAGGCGCTCAGACATCCAAACTGGAAAATGGGGAAAAAAATTACGATTGATTCGGCTACGTTGATGAACAAGGGCCTTGAGACGATTGAGGCCAAATGGCTTTTTGAATTGGATATGGATCAGATCAGCATCGTGGTCCACCCCCAGAGCATCGTTCATTCTATGGTAGAATACAAGGACGGGTCCATTATCGCTCAAATGGGTATTCCGGATATGATGACCCCCATATCCTATGCCCTTTCCTATCCTCGACATTTCGAGACGCATCTCCCCTTTTTGGAACTCGAGGAAATGGGCTCACTGAGTTTTGAAAAATGCGATATGGAAAGATTTAAATGTCTTGAACTGGCCTTACAGGCGGCAAAAGTAGGTGGAAGCATGCCCGCCGTCATGAACGGTGCAAATGAGATTGCCGTGGAGGCCTTTCTGCAGAACATGATAGCATTCCTGCAGATTCCCCTGCTCATTGAAAAGACCATGGACGCCCATGAGACATTTCAATTGCAAGGCATCGAGAGCATCATGGAGGCGGACATTTGGGCGAGAGAAAAGGGCCGAGAGATCCTCAGAGAAATGGGGCATTGACTTTCAAAATTATATCCTCAACTTATTATGATGATAACTTTTGAGAAAACGTCTAACATTTCAGGTGAGTTATGAATATTTTTCTCTATTATATCCTTCCCTTTGTGGTGGTCTTAGGGGTTCTGATCTTTTTTCATGAACTGGGACATTTTATTGTCGCCAAGTATTTCGGCGTCAAGGTCCTGAAATTTTCCCTGGGATTCGGCTATAGGCTGATCGGAAAGAAAATCGGCGAAACGGAATATGTGATCTCATCGGTTCCCCTTGGGGGTTATGTGAAAATGCTCGGGGAAAATGAGGATGAGGACGACCCCATTCCTTCCGGGGACGAAGAAAGGGCCTTTGGAAATCAACATGTGCTGAAGCGAATGGCCATTGTCGCGGCGGGTCCGATTTTTAACCTGATTTTGGCCCTGGTCCTTTTTTTCGGCATTTATTTCATCTCCGGGGCCTATGTGAGCATTCCTGAAGTAGGTGAAATCACTTCCGGTTCTCCTGCCGAAAAGGCCGGTCTCATGAAGGGTGACGTGATTGTGTCCATTCAGGGCGAAATGGTATCGGGATGGGTCGAAATGAGAGAGCTCATTCAAGATAAGGCCGGGGTGCCCATTGATATCACCCTAAGGCGGGGAAATGAGCTCTTGACAATGCAGGTTATCCCGGAGGAGCATATTGAGAAAATATACGGACAGGAGGTGAAATCCGCTCTTATCGGAATCGTTTCTTCCGGTAAATCCGAAAAAATGGAATTCGGCCTGTCGGAGGCCTTTCAGAAGGCCTCCTTCGAGACCTGGAAGTGGATCAAGAGGACCTGTATGGTTGTCGTCAAATTGGTCCAGGGACGCCTGTCTATGAAATTGCTTGGGGGGCCTCTTATGATCGGGCAAATGACCGGAGAGGTGGCACAGGAGAGTTTCACCCTCCTTGTTCCCTTTATGGCCATTGTGAGTGTCAATCTGGGAATTCTGAACCTCTTTCCCATTCCCATTCTTGACGGTGGCCTGATTTTGTTTCTTCTGTTTGAATTGATGATCGGTAAACCGATCAGCCTGAAAAAACGTGATTTGGCTCAAAAGATCGGTCTGGGAATCCTTGTCTTTCTCATGATCTTTGTGACCTACAATGACGTATTGAAGTTGATAAAATATTAATCGTCTTCGGATTCCGGACAATGTTACTAGCCATCAATACCTCGACTCTTCAGTTTAGCATCGGTCTTCTCTTGGAAAACGGTTCTCTCCTGTCAGAGTTTTCCATGTCTGCCACGTCAAGAAATTTTAACGGCGTGATGCCCGCCATTGATTATCTGCTTGCCACCTCCCGGGTTCAATCAAAGGAAGTCCATGCCGTCATTGTGGCAAAAGGCCCGGGCAGTTTTACCGGTCTAAGGGTAGGACTTTCTGCGGCCAAGGGGTTCTGTCAGGGCCTCGACATACCTATTATCGGCGTCTCCAGCCTGGAGGCCATGGCAAGCCAGTCGCATTTTGTGTCCATGCCGGTGTGCCCTATACTCGACTCCAGAAAGGGAGAGGTCTTTGCCGCCCTTTTTCGGTGGTCCGAGGATAGGGGAATGCAGAGGGAGAGAGAAGATACGAGTTTGAAAGTGGAAGATCTGCCTTCCTATATTCCTGAAAAAACTCTGTTTCTGGGCAATGATTTCAGCGCTCAGGGACCCGTTGTCTCCAAAATACTGGGTCCCCGGGCCCTAATGGCCCCCGCCCCACTCTGGAATTTGAGGGCCGCTTCAGTGGCCTCGGTGGGGCTCGGGCGATTCAAGGACCAAGATTTTGATGATCTTCGAGATCTCGTTCCGGGCTATTTGCGGCCCCCGGATATACGCCCCAATCCTTTCCCGCTGCTTTCAGATAAACCTCACGCTTAAAGCAACGTGGCGGATGATGCATTGATGGCGGATCAGGTGTCCTGGAAGTCCGTTGACAAACCATTCCAGAACCATATAATGATTCCTTGGTTTCGTTTGAAACCCCGGTGAACTTGGAATTTGCCGGAGACCTCGTGACAAGCCCCGCTTCATGAGGCAGGGGAGGGATAAGGTCGGTCCTCTTAACGGCGACCCAAGGGTCGCTACGCCCTCAGCGGATCAAAGTGGGAGGCTTTCATCCATGCCGTGTATCTAAAGAGGGTTATGCGCAGTGCGGGGCGTATTGATTGATCGGAACATGATGACCCAATCCAGGTTGGAAACAACTCGAATACACAACCGGTTGCCTGTGGCAAGGGAAGGCATTCCCTTTATCTCGATCGGGTGTTTCGTCTCGCTCATCCTTTTTTTGTCGGGTCTCTTCATCCTTCCCGTCGTTACGGCCCTTCTCACCCTATTTACCATCTATTTTTTTCGGGATCCCGATCGTGAAATCCAGGCCCAAGAACGGGCCGTCCTCTCTCCGGCCGATGGCAAGGTGGTAGAAATCAGGAAATTCGAGGACGACGTTAACCCTCTGGGCGAACCGGCTCTCAGGGTAAGTATCTTTATGTCCGTCTTCAATGTCCATGTGAATCGGATTCCGGCAAACGGAAGGATTACAAGAATTAGTTATCATCCCGGCAAGTTCCTTTCCGCGAATTTGGACAAGGCCTCTGCGGAAAACGAAAATAACAAAATCCTTCTTGAAACAGATGACGGCAAGAGGCTGATGACCGTTCAGATCGCCGGATTGATTGCACGGCGAATCGTTTGCTGGATCAAAGAAAATGATCAGGTCATTGCGGGAAACAGATTCGGTCTCATTCGTTTTGGTTCGAGATTGGACGTGTATTTGCCCTTAGACAGCCAGATCACAGTTCAGCTCAGGCAAAAAGTGAGGGCAGGAGAGAGCCGACTGGGATATCTGCCATGAGAAAAAAAAAGATAAAACGACCGAATCCTTCCGAAAACCGGTGTGGAATGGCATTAATCCAAGGGCACGGAGGATCTTGGCATGATTGACGAAAAGCGTTTGATCGAGCGAGGCAAGAAATAAGATCGCTGTGCGATGATATAACGCTTTTCAAGGCAATACGGGCATGAGAATAACGGGCGGACAGATAAGAGGCCGGCGTCTGGCAGTGTTGCGGGAATTGAAGATACGGCCCACGTCCGACAAGGTCAGGGAGGCCATTTTCGATATTCTCGGGCAGGATATGGTGGGCATCAATGCCCTGGACCTGTTCGCGGGCACCGGTAGTCTCGGCATTGAAGCCTTAAGTAGAGGGGCTTCTTGCGCCCTGTTCATTGATAATTCATCACGGTCCATCAACCTTGTCAAAAAAAATCTGAGGTTGTGCGGGTATGAGGCTTCGGGGGTTGTTCTTAAGAGAGACCTGACCAGGCCTTTGAGTTGGAAAGCCTTCCCAAAGCTGAAAGGGTTCGGACTGGTCTTCATTGATCCACCTTATGGCAGGAATCTCATTCCCCCTGTATTAGGTGGTTTATCGCAAAGACGGATCCTGGCTCCCCCATTGACTGTGGTCGCTGAATCAGCAAAGTTAGACGAACTTCCTGTGGCAATAGGCAAAATGGAAATGATCGACAAAAGGACTTATGGAGATACTAAAATAACCCTGTACCGTTACGAGGAAAATCGATGAGCACTGAACGCGTTATTTATCCTGGAAGCTTCGATCCCATTACCAACGGTCATCTGAGTATCATGGCAAGGGCATTGAAAATATTTGACAAGATGGTTATTGCCCTGCTCAACAATCCAAACAAGGAACCCCTCTTTTCTATGGAAGAGCGGGTCGAGATGATCAAAGAGGTCTGCAAGGAAATGCCCAATGTGGAAGTGGACTCCTACGACGGGTTGCTGGTTGATTATGTGATCGAGAGGAAATCAAATGTCATTCTCAGGGGTTTGCGAGCCCTCTCGGATTTCGAATATGAATTCCAAATGCAACTCATGAACCGCAAGTTGAATAGAAACGTCCAGTCTGTTTTCCTGATGACCGACTACAAATGGTTCTACACCAGTTCGACGATCATCAAGGAGGCCGCCCGCTTTGGGGGAGATATCAGCGGACTCGTGCCAGCCTTTGTCTGCCGAAGACTAAAGAAAAAATTCGGCTTCTAAAAAAGACTTGACACCATAGACGCCATCATTCATAGTGTTTTTTCGGGAATTTGCGAAAAGTATGAATGATATCAAATGGATAAGCGGGGGAGGGGACTGGGATGTCTTTAACGAAGGAAAAGATTATTAATGATATCTACGATAATGTAGGATTGAGTAAGGCGCAATCCCGGGCCGTAGTGGAGAGTCTTTTTGAAATCATGAAGTCAACACTTGAACGAGGAGAGGATCTTCTTGTCAGTGGTTTCGGCAAATTTGAGGTCAAAGACAAGGCTGCAAGGAGGGGAAGGAATCCGCAGACGACAAGAGATCTCCATTTGAGGGCAAGACGGGTTGTCGTCTTCAAGACTTCGGGTGTCGTTAGGAAAAAGATAAACAAACCCGCTAAAGCCTCACAATAAAGGCCCCGTTAAAGCCCATATCTTCCAGTCTTTTTTCGATTTCACCGGCCTGACGCAGGGTCTGTGACCTTGAAACCCTGACCCTGTAATAGGCACATCCTTCCGCCCCCGCAAAGCGGGTGACAGTGACATGCTCATAGATGACCTTTAAGCGATCGACCAGATTCAGGGCGTTTCCTTTGTCCTGAAAGGCGCCGACCTGTATGGTAAATTCCCCTCTCTCAAAGTCCGTCAATTCTACGACAGGTCTTCCCTCACCTTTTCCATGCGGTTTGCCAATCTCTTTGGCCAGAGCCACAATTTTGACCTCCGCCAGACCTGGACCTACCAGGCCGATCTCCTTGGCTGCCATATAGGAAAGATCTATTTCCCGCCCCTTTATAAAGGGGCCGCGATCATTGATACGCACGATCGTTGACCTTTTATTGGAAAGATTGGTGACTTTTACAACCGTTCCCAAGGGAAGGGTCTTGTGGGCCGCCGTTTTTTGATACATGTCATAGATCTCTCCGCTTGCGGTTGGCCTTCCATGAAATTTTTTGCCATACCAGGACGCTTTCCCGCTATGGATAAATCCTTGTGAATCCGGCAACGGGTAATAACGTATGCCGTTGATCTCATAGGGCACAGATGACGGCGCTTTTCCTGTTTCGGGCAAGATGATGGTCTCAGGCGGCGGTAACGGCAAGGTCTTGACATGGACTTTCTGCGTCGCGCAGGAACAGATGCAACCCAGGATGCCCAGGTATAGGAAGAATTGCCGTTTCATTTGTCTGGGGCAAGGGGCGGGGATGTCGTCAATACCACAGCATCCTCGTTGGATTGTCTTAGGCGGTTGATCAAAACAGCTCCATCATTTTTAATAGTTTTTCGATATTAACAAAAAAAATATTTTATTCAACCCAATTTTTCAGGTTAGAGAAAACAGAAAAAGGCCTGTCTGAGAAATTTTCTGATTATCGATACCCCTTTTTGCCCCAATTTTTCTTGACATCATGGGCAGATTTTTTTACTTTGCGCAAGTAACTATATTATAGTTATAATGTAATCACTTTTTGGGCCATCCGTTCCATTTACCCATCAACCCCATTCCAGTAAAAAAGGTTTAACTTATGAAACTTAAAGGCAAAGTTGCTCTGGTAACAGGAAGCAGCCGAGGTGTGGGCCGAGCCATTGCTATTGGATATGCCAAGGCAGGCGCAAAGGTCCTGGTAAATTACACTTCAAATGAAAAGGCTGCGATTGAAGTTGTTGAAGAAATTAAAAAAGTCGGCAGTGAGGCCAAGGCGGTCAAGGCCGATGTGGCTGTAAAGGCTGAAGCCGAAAACCTCGTTCAGGCGGCTGTCGATGAGTTTGGAGGCCTTGATGTCCTCGTAAATAATGCCGGTTTTACACGTCCCGCAATGATGCTGAAAATGACGGAAGACCAGTGGGACCAGGTTGTGGACATCCACTTGAAGGGGGCTTTTCTTTGCAGTCAGGCCGCAGCCGCTCATATGAAAGAAAAGAAATATGGCAAGATCATCAACGTGACTTCCGTGGCCGGCCTCGTCGGGACCGTCGGCCAGATCAACTACAGCGCGGCAAAGGGCGGTGTTATCAGCATGACCAAATCCATGGCCCGGGAACTGGCCCACTATAACATCTGTGCCAACGTCATCTCTCTGGGTATCGTGGCCACCGACATGACAGAGAAGATCAGAACAGATGAAAAACTCAAAGATATTTACATGAACAGAATTCTGCTCAAGCGCTTTGCCGAAGCCGAAGATATCGCCCCGGCCTTTATCTTTCTCGGATGTGAGGACTCCGAT
>CAYNYM010000155.1:0-7109 GCA_964401325.1 uncultured Desulfobacteraceae bacterium
TCAATGTCAACGAACCCACCGTGTCGCTTCCCTCCGTGCTGGCATTGGGCGCCGCTGCAAGAGAGGCGGGGTTGCCCATGGGTTGTCTGACCAACGCTTACACCACCGAAGAGGCCACCGAGCGTCTGGCTTCGGTGTTCTCTTTTTTCAATATCGGCCTGAAGGGCTTTTCTGCGGATTTTCACCGCGAGTATATCGGCATTGGGGATCCCGAACCCATTTTTCGGAACATCCGAAGGCTGGCGTTGACCCGTCACGTGGAAGTCACCACACCGGTTATCCAGGATGTCAATGACCATGAACTGGAGGACATTGCAAACTTTCTGGCGGATGTGGATTCTCAGATACCCTGGCATATCTTTCGTCTCCTCCCAGAGCATGAGATGAAGGAGGAGAAGTATCCCAGCATAGGAAGAATCCATCACGATCTCCAATCCCTCCGCGCGAGGCTTCCCTACATCTACTTTCACAATTTCGTCGGTTCCGACTGGGTGAACACCCTCTGTCCCAATTGCGGGACGGACGTCATCGAGCGTTTCAGCCTGGGATGCGGGGGCGACAGGCTGACCCGGTTCCTCTGCCAAGAGGACCGCTGTTATGTGTGTGGCCAGGAAATTCGAATGCTGGGCCGCAGAGTGCCCTGGAACCTGATGGAGGTGGCGTCATGAGTGTGGTGATTGTCGATTCAAGAGAATGGCAAAACCTGTTAGATCTCAGGACAGGAAAGAAGGTGTTTGAGGACGGTCCGGTCATCCGGATGGTTCAAGGCATTCTGGAACGGCATCCCTATCCCGGAGACGTGGATCGGCAGAGCAATCGGTGGGTCAGTGATACGGCCCTGGATATGATCGCGCGGTATAGACCGCAGTTTGTCTTCCTGAGTTATGCCCGTCAGTTTTTTTGCAGCCGTTTTACGCCTCTTTCGGTCTCGGAGCGGAAGATCATGATGGAGGAAGCCTTTTCCGAGGTGGAGCGCTTTGTCGGTGAGTCGGGATTTGTACCTGTGATCCTGGGCACGGGGGATATGACGCCCATAATCGGTGATATTGATCTCAGCCGGTTGGATGGCCTGGTTACAACCAGCAACTGGTCGGCCCGGTACGCCGGCCTTCATGATCCTTCGGAAAGGGATTTGGAAACGGTCGCCTCCCATGCCCGCATCGAAAGGGTCGTGAGCCGCGACGAGTGGCTTGGGCTCTTCGGGATCAGGCCTGCCGAACCCCGGCGGCTGCCGGACTATCTCCTTGTGGCTCAAGAGGGTTGGACTTTCAAGGCGGGAGGGTTTCCGCTTCGCCGTGTCTCCTGGGTGCAGGCCCGTAGTTTCTCCGTTCCGTACATGACACCCCTGGGAAAGGTCGGTGCAATCACGGATATGGCCGGCCTGATCGAGGCCCATCAGGGCAGTCGGCCCATTGCCCTCATTCTCATTGAAGGCGCCGGCATCCGTGACTTCCCGAATGCCAGCGAAATGTGTTCCAATGGGTTGGATTGGTTTTACTACGAGCCGGGAGAAGGCCAGTACCTCACCCTTGCCACGGGGGAGCACAGGATCTTTGACTACCCTCCCGGATACAAATCCTACGAAGAGGACGACGAAAGCAAAGAATACCCTTTATCCGGATATTTCAAGTCCCTTCCCTCCGAAACCCTGGGGAATCGAATCAGTGGGAGAAGCCTTGCCGTGGGGAACCGCAGCATGTTCCTGCACATGATTCCGGGTGCGGACCTTTCCGTAGAGTGTTTTGCCCGAAATCTCTACAACCAGGGAACCATGGCGGTCATCCATCGGATGGACAAGTTTTAATATGGTATTTAACGCTGAGGCCCCGCCTTGGCGAAGTACTTGTGCAAATTCCCGGGCAACGTTTTTTCGTTTTTGAAAAGAGGTCCCCATAACCGGCGCACTCATCAATAGGGGGGCTGATTTTGACAATGGGTTTACTGGAATGGCGCTTCTGCCTTTTCCCCCTTCGTTTGTCTGTAGGGGTGGCTAAAGAGTTTTAATGCCATGTCCCGAAAGGCCGGAGAACAGAGGGCAGGCGCGTAGGTTCGTTGTCTGGCAAGTTCACGCCAGAAGGGCGGAAGCAGCCGGGTCGCCATGCCCCCTGTCTTGTCGGGGGCGACAAAATAGACCTTCTGGATACCGGCGTTGATGATCCGTGTCAGGCACATGGGGCAGGGTTCCACGGAAGTGAAAAGGATCAGGCCGCCGTAGGCGCGACGTGGATTCCAGACACCTTCCTTTTTATCCCTCGAAATTTTCAGTCGTTCCTCGTATCGGGTCAGGAGATCCATCTCCGCATGGAGATCGCTCCGGAAATAGGGAGCGTATTGCCGGTTGTGACCCCTTGCCACGATCTTTCCATCCCTTTCCCGTACCAGACAGGCCCCGATGCCGCCGTTTCTCCCCCTGCGCCCCTTCAGGGCCTCTCGAAGGGTCTCTAGGGCGAAAAGATCATGCGGGTGTTTTTGGGGGTCAGGGGAAAAGGAGATGATCCATTTTTCAAGCCTATCCAGTTCGATGGGATCGGGCACTCCTTCTCCCGGCAGGGCGGTGGATCCGCTCAAAAGGATCAGCGAGATGAGAAGCAGGAGTCCGCAGGGGATAGAGTGCATTCGATTCTTAATGGTTTCACGCATGGTCATTGCACCTCAATCAATCCATGAACGCCGAACTCACACCATGGCAACGGTTTTGAGGTCCGGCGGAGCTTCCACCATATAGATCATCACCTCTTATGTCAATATTGATACCATTGCTTTTCTGGGGGGGAAAATAGAAACCCCGGTCTCGGCCCATGCCACCATGGGTGCCCCCCCTCTCAATCGGAAAAGGCATTTTTCGGGAGCAGATTGTGCCGTTTCGGACTGGAACACTTTCTGCGACTGGGTCGCGAATGCCGCCGGGTCCAGAAGGGGGAAGCCCTTGTCAGCCGTTACCTGAACCCTGCTTTCAAGGGTTGGTTTCCTTCTGTTGCCGGTGCGAAATACGAAGACAGGAAAGGCCCGGAGAGATGAGAGATGCGCTTGCCGGTCGAGATGAGGACCTCTCTGGTCTACTGAAACGTCATCCGATAATCTGCCCAATCAGCGGTTCCGAGTACTTTCCTTGCTTGGGAACAAGGGTCCTCTTGATCCTCAATCTACCGGCTCATTTGCATGTCATGTCTGAGATCAGGTTATTTTGGGGAAAAGGGCGGAATCAGACAAGGTTTAAGGCCTCGGCCATCTCCCTCATGGTATTGGCAAATTTGGGACCGTCCGCGGCCGAGCACCAGATGTTCCAGAGTTTTTCGGGATCATACCCTTTCTTGGCGATTTTCTTCCTGGCTCGCTTTATCCGGGTTTCACAGGCGTAGTTGCCGGTGATATAGTGGCAGGTGGGAAACTCGCAACCTGCCACCAAGACACCGGCTGCGCCCAGTTCAAAGGCCCGTTCAATGAGCTTGATGGGCACCCGGGCCGAACACATCACCCGAATAAGACGAACATTGGGTGGATACTGGAGCCTGCTCACACCGGCCATATCCACACCACCCAGGGCACACCAGTGACAGATAAATCCCAGAATTTTTTCTTCGGGACTCTCCTCCAGGGCCGCTTCTACCTGGGCCAGGAGTTGTTCGTCCGAGTAATGGACAATGGTGATGCACTCCCTTGGGCAGTCCGCGGCGCAAAGTCCGCATCCCTTGCATAAGGCCTTGACCACGGAAGGTCTCCTGTCCTCGTCGACCCGGATGGCACTGTAAGGACATCGCTTCCAACAGATGCTGCAACTGTTGCAGTGCGTCAGGTCGATTTCGGCCACGATCCCTTCGGCCTCTATATAACCCCTCTTCATCGGAATGGAGGCCCTCATGGCCGCGCCTGCGGCCTCGTCGAGGGTTTCCCGGAGGGTCTTCGGAGAGCGCGCGCACCCGCACAGGTGGACTCCATCATTTGCGAAATCCAAAGGACCGAGTTTGACGTGGGCCTCTTGAAAAAATCCGTCATTGTTCGCGGAGACTTTGAGAAAGCCCTTTGTCTGCTCGACGCTGTCATGCCCCTGAAAACCGGTGGTGAGAACCACGAGGTCGGCAGGAAAGGTAAAATCCCTTCCAAGAATGATTTCTCTTACTGTGACCTCGGGCCGGCCGTTCTTCATGCCCATGACGGGGTAGCGATCCTCGGGAAATCTCAGGAACCGGATTCCCGCATTCTTGGCCTTTTCCAGTTGCCTTTTTTCCTCTCTGAGCAGGCTGAGATCCCGGTGGAGCACAACGACGCGGATATCCGGGTCATAGTCCTTGAGCGCCAAGGCGTTTTTGACCGAAACCTTGCAGCCTATATTGCAACAACCTCGCACTTCGTTTTTTGAGTTTACGCAATTGATGAACACCACGTCTTTGATGCCTTGTATCTCCTTATTTTTTAACCTCTCTTCGAGTTCGAGCTGAGTCATCACGCGAGGGTCGTTGCCGTATTCGAATCGGTTATCCGGTGAAATTTCTCTCATCCCTGTGGCCACGATAACGGTCGAAGGGTTGAATTCCTCGATCGATCCGTTTGCCTTGATCTTCACCGTGTAATGGCCGATATAGCCGTCAATGGATTCCAGTTCCGCTTTGGTATAGACTGTAATATTGGGATGGGTCTTTACGAGGTCTACCTTTGCCTTGACCAGTTCCTCGGCGGAATACACCCTCCGCGCCGAGTGAATACTCGATATGCGATTTAGCAGCCCGCCCAAACGGGCCTCTCTCTCTAGGATAACGGGATGAAAACCCTGCTCCGCAATATGAAGGGCCGCGGTCATTCCCGCCATGCCCCCGCCAATCACCAGGCAGTCCCGGCCCACCGGCAACCGAATCTCCTCTCCCTCTTCCAGAAGAGCGGCCTTGGCAACGCCCATCTTGATCAGGTCCTTGGCCTTTGAGGTGGCGATCTCGGGAACTGCCCTGTGGACCCATGAAACCTGTTCCCGGATACTTACGAATTCAAGGAGGTAGGGATTCAAACCGGCTTCTTTTAAGGCCCTCTTGAAAAGGGGTTCGTGGGTCCTCGGTGTACAGGATGCAACAACCACCCGATTGAGACGGTGTTCTCGAATCAGTTCTTTCATTTTTTCGATGTAATCGGAAGAACAGGACCACCGACCCTCATCGGCCAGGGCGACTCCCCTGAGACTCCTGCAGTAATCCACCACCTCCGGGACATTGACGACCCCTGCAATATTGGAACCGCAGTCGCAGACAAACACACCGATCCGGATATTTTCCTTGTGCATGGAATGCTCCGTCCCATTCAACAGAAATCAACCCTTGAATCAAACGGCCTGATGGGCCGGGTGGAAGGTCGGATCAGTCCTGTCCATGGCAGCATGGGCAGGCGATTGCAGGGTCCTCAAACCCCGATGACCCAGTGCCCCGCTGTAGAGAAATGTGGTCAGACCTTTCTCCACCCCGCTGCGGCGGATCTTGATAAAAGAGCATTGTGGCCTTCTTTATTGGACTGAGATTCATGGTTTGCCGATTTCGATCGTTGTTTCGGAAGGACCGCCTTTATACTTGCTGCGGCGGCCTGGACCACCGATTCGGAAATGTCGATGGGACCGAGCGCCCCACCGCAGACATATATCCCTTCCACTGAGGTCTCCAAGGGGGCCAGCAGGGGGTCTTTTTCCTTAAAGAAACCAAGGTGGCCGAGCTCGATCTTCAAGACCTTGGCCAGTCGCTGGTTTTGTTCGGCGGGAACCAATCCCGTTGAGAGCACGACCAAATCCACTTCTTCTTCCAACATCCTGTTCGTTTCCGGGTCCGGGTAAGGGATCCGCAGATTTTTGGTTTCTGGATCTTCGAAGACATCATAGGGTCTGATGTTGATATAATGAACACCATACTGCCGGGCCTTTTGGTAAAATCCCCAGAAGTCCTTACCGTAAGCCTTCAAGTTGTTGTAAAAGACCAGCGTCTCCACGGAGGGATCGTGCTCTTTGGCGATAATGGTCTGCTTCGTGGCGATCATGCAGCAGACCTTCGAGCAATAGGGTAAGAGGCCCTCCTTCAGGCCACGGCCCACGCATTGGATCCAGGCGATCCTCTGGGCGTGTTTCTTGTCGGAAGGACGAACGATCTCGCCACCGGTCGGCCCACCGGCGTTCATCAGCCTTTCAAACTGCAGGTTGGTGATCACGTTTTCATGTTCGTCGTATCCGAACAGGCCCTTGGCCGGGATATCAGAGGCAACCCCGGCGGCGACGATGATGCTCATGACCTCGATATCCCTGTTCTTGTTGCTCTGCCATAGCCGGACCGCATCCTTGCCCTCTTTCTGGCACGCCTTGACGCACAGGGCTATGGGGCACTCCCTGCACTGGCTGCAATCCACCACACAGCCCCCCACGCAGGCCCCGTTCTCACGCATCTTCCCGAAGCGACAGTCGGGATCTATGACCGCCGTATTGGGAACGGCCTGGGGAAAAGGCATGTAGATGAGCTTGCGGGTGCCACCGATCTTCCCGTCCAACTCGTCCGGGAGGCTTACCGGACAGGCCTCCATGCAGGCCCCGCATCCTGTGCATTTTTCTTCGTCAATGTATTTGGCTTTCTTAACGAGTCTGACCTTAAAGATTCCGTTTATTTTTTTGACCTTCCTCACATCCGTATTGGTCAGGATCTCGATGTTTGGGTGATTGTCCACCTCGTACATCAAGGGGGCCTCGATGCAGATGGAGCAGTCATTGGTGGGGAAGGTCTTGTCGAGCCGGGCCATCATGCCGCCTATGCTGGGCGTGTCATCGACCAGGTAGACATGGGTCCCATAGTCGGCGGCGTTCAGGGCACAATTGATGCCCGTCACGCCTGCGCCTATGATGAGGATGGAATCGACCATATCCGTACCCTATAAGATCGTTTTCAGCGATTTTATATAACGCGACGTCGTCGCTCCAAAAACAGAACAAGAGCGCTTTTTTGAACTGCGTAGTTTTTGAAACACCTTCTGCCAGGGATGGGCAGGAACAGTCTTGTCAAAGGGCTAAACGTCATCACTTTGTCATAGCAGCGAAGTTGCGTTATATTTTAAATCTCTGTCACGATGACGGCCTTGGATTTACAGACCGCCTCGCAGGT